>NZ_JAMXBG010000028.1:0-47863 GCF_023913835.1 Pseudarthrobacter raffinosi
GTGATTTCCTCGGGACGTTCGCCGGCTTCGGTTGCGCCGGAGCTGGGGATTTCTGTAACCGCCCTGAAGCGGTGGGTGCGGCTGCATAATGAGGGCCAATCGGGGGGCGGGGGCAAACCGGATGATCCGGTGGATCCGGCGAGATACAGGGCATTGGAAGCCCGGCTGCGTGAAGTCGAGAGTGAAAATGACTTCCTAAAAAAAGTTTCAGCGTTCTTCGCCAGAGAACAACGGTAGAGGATCTCTACCGCCTTGTTCAGGAGAAGAACGCGCAGTTCCCCGTCCAGTGGATGTGCGGGCGGCTGGGTATTTCCAGGGCCTCGTATTACCGGTGGCTGGCCGCGGAAGAGTCCCCGACGGCGGCCCGGCATCGGGAGCTGACAGAACACGTAAAGGTCATGTTCGATTCCTCCGACGGGTGTTTCGGGCACCGTATGGTCCATACGAAACTTGCCGCTGCCGGCATCGGGGTATCGGTGGGAACTGTGGCGGTCATCATGGCGGAGAACGGCTGGGCCGCGAAGCGGATGCGGGCGTTCAAGCGCACGACGATTCCCTCTGATCCGGACAAGATCTTCGCGGACCTCATCGGGCGGGATTTCACCTNTTCGGCTCAGTCGACGATTATGTGCAGTCCGGTTGCGAGGGTGGGGCGGCGGCCTTTTCCGGCCTCGTCACAGCGCTATGAGGCTCTGGTTTACTGCACATAATCGCGACACTTCTTGTATCCAATCAGCTTGGAAAACAAGGAGCGGTCCGATGAAAATTGCTGATGAAATGACGGTGGGCGCACTGCTGTCGGCCTACGATGAGCATCTGCGCCGGGTCCGCGGCGTGTGTCCGGGAACGCGGCGCAACTACGCCAGGCATGTCGGGGAATTCCTGGTCACCGTGTTCACCGATGGTGTGGCGGATCCCAGGCAGATCCACTCCTCGGACGTGGTTTCGTTCGTGGGTGGGGCCCCGGCCCGCTACCGGCCCAGGACGGTGGAGTCGGCGGCGACGTCATTGCGTTCCTTCTTCAGGTTCCTGCGCTCGGAGGGACTCTGTGAGGATCACTTGGAGGATGCTGTTCCGATGGTGCCGCGGCGCGAAACATTCCTGGTCCGGCACTTGGATTCCGCGAAGTTCGAACAGTTGATCGCTTCTCTGGACTCCACTTCGCCGCGTGGGCTGCGGGACCGGGCCATCATCTTGTGCGTGGCCCGGCTGGGGCTGCGGGGCGGTGAGGTCGCGCAACTGCTGCTGGAGGATCTCGATTGGCCCAACGCCACCGTGCGGGTCCGGGCCCGCAAGACCGGTCATGGCGCGTTGCTGCCGCTGACCAACGAGGTCGGCGCTGCACTCGCTCGATACCTGCAGCACGGTCGCCCGGCGACCAGCGTCCGTGAGGTGTTCGTGCTGCAGAAACTGCGCGTCGGTGCCCCGATTAGCAGCAGCATCGTGAGGCGTGCGGTCGAGCATGCCTTGGAGCATGCGGGCATGGACGCACCGACGCGTGGGGCCAATCTGCTGCGTCACTCGCTGGCCACCGGGCTGCTTGAGCACGGGGCTGGGCTGCCACAGATCGCCGACTTGATGGGTCATTCCTCGCTGGCGACCACCAGGATCTATGCAGCAGTCGACGTCGCGGCGTTACGCGAGGTCGGCCTGCCGTGGCCGGAGGCGACGTCATGAGCGGGGATGCGGCCTCAAGCGTGGCCGAATTCGTTGCGCTACGCCGTGGTCTTGGCTACCGCTCGCCCAGCCAGGAGCGCGCATTGCGCTCGTTCGCACGATACCTGGACGCTGCCGGGCATCACGGGCCGATCCCACTGGAGTCGAGCCTGAACTGGGCGACGTCGACTGCCTCGACCGATCCACGCAACCCGGCACGCAGGTTGACGACGGTCCGAGGATTCCTGCGTTACCTGGCCGGCTCCGACGGCACGACCGAGGTCCCCATCCCTGGACTGCTGGGCCCCAACGGCCACCGCAAACCACCACACATCTACTCCGACCGGGAGATCGGCGACCTACTCCAAGCCACCACGGGCCTGGCCCCGACCGACGGATTGAGGCCGCACTGCTATGCCACCTTGTTCGGGCTGATCGCCTGCACCGGTCTACGGATCAGCGAAGCGTTGGCACTGACCTGTCATGACGTGGACCTTGCGGAAGGCATACTCACCGTACGGGCCGGGAAACGCGGCCGGAGCCGACTCGTGCCCCTGCATCCCAGCGCGCTGACGCCACTGGGCAAATATGCCAACGAGCGGGAACAACGCTACGGCCGACCATGAGGGGACCAGGCGTTCTTCCGCACCGACCGCAGTGACCGGGTCAGTTACAACGCCGCCGAACACACATTCGGTGTTTTGCGGCGGCAGCTGGGCTGGACCGTTCTCGGGCGCACCCGGACACCGCGCATCCACGACCTGCGACACCGGATGGTGGTGCGGCGCATCGAGGCCTGGCATGCCCAAGACGTCAACGTCGATGCCAAGATCGCGGTGTTGGCGACCTATATGGGGCACGCGGAAGTGCGGAGCCTCTATTGGTATTTCTCGGCGGCCCCGGAACTGATGGGCATCGTCTCTGAGCGTTTCGAAGCTTTCGCCGGCCCCGCGGCAGGTGTGTCATGAGGGCCCCACAGATCGGATTCCCACAACTCGTGCAGGACTTCTTCCTCCAACGCCTGATCTCCCAGCGCGGCGCCAGTGCCCGCACGGTGGAAAGCTACCGCGACGCGTTCGAACTGCTGTTCGGCTATATCGAGAAGCACACCGGCACCTCACCCTCGGCACTGCAGATGGCGGATCTGGACGCACCCCTGGTGCTGGACTTCCTCGACCATCTTGAGAACGGGCGCCACAATAGTGCCCGGACCCGCAACGCGCGCCTGGCCGCGATCCACTCCTTCATGCGTTACGCAGCAGTGCGCGACCCGGTATCGCTACCGGTCACCAGCCGGGTGCTGGCCATCCCCGCCAAGCGCTTCGACCGGCCTGTGCTCGGATACCTGACACGTGAGCAGATTGCAGCCATCCTGGCTGCACCGGACCGCACCACCTGGAACGGGCACCGAGACGCAGTCATGCTCGCCACCACCTACAACACCGGCGCCCGTGTCTCGGAGATCACAGCATTGCGCGTGCGCGATGTCCTGTTGGAGCGTCAAACCGCGGTGCATCTGCATGGCAAGGGCCGCAAGGAACGCGTCATCCCGCTCTGGAAGAACACCGCGACCGAACTTCGGGCCTGGTTGACCAGAATCGACGGCACTGCCGAGGCGCCGGCGTTTCCCAACCGGGCCGGCGAGCCGATGTCCCGTTCCGGAGTCCGGGACCGACTCGACCGGGCCGTTGCCGTGGCCGAACAACACTGCCCGTCCCTGCAGGGCCGAAACATTTCCCCGCACACGCTGCGGCACTCGACCGCTATGCACCTGCTGCAATCCGGAACGGACCTGGCCACCATTGCCTTGTGGCTCGGGCATTCCAGCCCGGAGACCACACACCAGTACCTCGAAGCCGATCTTGCCGCCAAGGAAGCAGTCCTGGAACACCTGGCCGATCCCGGCCCCGTCCCCACGCGTTTCCGGCCCGACGACCGACTCCTCGGCTTCCTCCAAGGTCTCTGATTATGCGCAGCCACACCATCAGGAATCACCATTGCAGGCGCGAACCTCCGACCGGACTGCACATAATCGTCGACTGAGCCGAATAAGTGTTATGCGCAGCAGCACATAACACCTACCTGCGCACCGGTGAGGGCTGGCTCTACTTGGCCACCGTCATCGATCTGTGCACGCGCATGGTCGTCGGCTGGGCGATGGCTGACCACATGCGCGCCTCCCTGACTACCGGTGCGCTGAAGATGGCCAGGGACCGCGGTTATCTGCAGCCCGGAGCCATTTTCCACAGCGACCGCGGAACGCAATACACGTCCCGGGAAATGAGTGTCTGGTGCACCGGTAACGGCATCCGACAGTCCATGGGAGCCACCGGGGTGTGCTGGGACAATGCAGTGGCCGAATCGGCGTTCTCATCCCTGAAAAACGAGTTCTATCACCACCACAGCTTTACGACCCGCCAGGAGGCCCGGCGCGGAGTGATGAACTACATCGAAGTGTTCTACAACCGATGGCGACCCCATAGCAACAATGACGGCCTGCCGCCGGCCACCGCAATGGCGGCCTTCATGCCCACCGCGCAACCGCTTCCCGCGGCTGCCTGACCAAAAAGAAACTACGCGACTGTCTCACATCCTTGACACACCTCAGTCTGACCTTCCATAGGGTAAGAACCGAACCGACCAGGGCGAGGACAGCTGCCACTATCACAATCATCCTCTCTTCTGCTGTCTGCTCGCCCCATAACAGCAGAGATACCATCGCGATCAGCGCAACGACGCTGAGCACGAAGAGCGTTGAGAAATACCACCTTGCGCGGCGCTCCCTCGGGTCAATCCACGGTTTCATACCTTGCTCGCCTCTTTCTTAGATTGGCTTACGCCCTTGCTGCCGCATTCAATGGCAAACCAGAACGAGATTGGGTCGCCATCAAAGTCGTAACCCCCCTCTCAAGTTAGGACTATATAGTTCTTCGCGGGCATTTAATCTTCGTTCATGGAAACTTTTGCGTTTTCCGTGTTTTGATAGAAAAGGCCAACCATCAACTCGGAAGTCCGCTTCGTGCAGCGAAATATGTGTTGTCCACGGCCGGTATGCGAGGGTTACCACGCTGGACCAGAATGAACAGCGCAAGCTCGGCGGCCAAGCCTTGGATTAGATTTTCAGCGACAAGGCTTCCGGCATCTGTACCCTCAGGCCTCAATTGGCCGAACTGCTGCGCTCCGCTCGTGACGCAGACATCGTCGCGTTGGGCAAACTTCGTGTTTGGCAGGCGGAACCAGGAGCCAAGTCAAATGCCTGGGGGCCTCCCTGATCAGCCTCAGGATCGTGCCATATCCACATAGCCTGCCCGCCCATTGACCCCGGCGCCCACAGGGGATGCAATGGAAGGAGCAACCCGGAATCCTGGGCCGGGCCTTACGCGGGGAGGTGCCGCAGTGCCGGCATTCGCAGAATCCGTCCTGTTTGGAGCATTGCAGCTGAGTTTCTGGGGTGCAGTGCTGGTGTGCGCGGTGGCGGCCACCGTCCTGGCTGTCCGCCGGCATTCGACGCCGGACCTTGCCGTCCGCGCCCCGGACCCCGTGTTTTGGGACGTGTTTATGGGCTCTGCCGTGGCACTTCCGGCGATCCTTATTCCCACACTCGCGTCACCCTGGTTTGGTGTGGTCCTCGCCACGCTGGGCGCAGGGGCGGGCGTGGCCGCCTACCGTGGCAGCCCCCAGATCCTGGCGTGGCAGGAACGCCGCCGGCAGCTGCGGCTGGACCGGCCCGTTCGCACTGCGGCGCAGGCTGAACATGACGCACTCCTGGCCCGGTGGAGCCGCTACGAACTGGACCCTGCAAGCTGCATCGACTACCCCGCCATGACGGACGTCCGGCTGCCCGAAACGTCTGCGCTGATCCGCGCCATGAGGGAGGCAGAGCAGCTGCGGGCGGTGCCGCACCAAGGGTACGCTCCCGCCGTCGTCCGCTTTGGCGTTGCCCTCGCCGCGGCGGAACGGGCAGCCGGGATCCCTGCAGGAATCACCGCCGGCGGACATTAACTGCTGTGTCGCCGCCACTGGAGTCCTGCGGCGGGGCGCCGTAGCATCCGAGGATGGAACCCACAGAAGCGGAAGTCCGTGACCAGTTCGGCAGGCGCCTGGAGGATAAGGGGGCCTGGCGGCAGGCCATCACTCTTGCAGCGGCCGGGGAACTGACGGCGCGCTGGCTGGAGGGCCGTAGCGAATACCAGGCCGCCACCTTTACGGTCCGCTACGACGACGAAACAGAACCGATCGCCACCGAGCTTGCCGCCCTCAACAGGAACGGGCTGTTTACCAAGGAATCCCAGCCTGGTCTGCGGACCGGCAACTCCGCCCAGCGGCAGTACGTGACCGGCTTCTGCAGTGCAGAGGCGGCAGTGGAACTCCTGGCCCTTTCCACCCGAACTGACCTGGTGACGGTGGCCCATGCCCCGGGCGAGGCCAGCAGCGCCGCCATCCCCGTAACGCTCGACGGCGGCGAGGTAGTTACCGTCCTCGGCTCCAGCGAGACTCCGGTGCAGGAAGAACAGATCCAGGACTGGGCGGAGGAAACCAACGAAACGCTGGCGCTCCTGCTCGCCGACTCCTGGTACGTGGAAATCCTCGACCCAGTCTGGGGCCGCAATGACGTGCTGCTGCCCGCCGTCCTCGCCGCGCTGACAGCCGCGCCGTAGCCTACGGTATTTAGAAGTCGGAGTTTCCGGCGTTGAGCGCAGGGGTCGGCCGTGCGGAACTTCCAACACGTAAATAGAAGGGCGCACTGTGGGCGGCGTTGTCTCCGGAATCCTGATCGTCTCCGTCGTCATTGCTGTGGGCTATTTCGCCGCCCGTCTGCGGATCCTGGGGCCGGAAGTCCAGGGTGCGCTGACCCGCACTGCCTACTACGTCACCAACCCGGCACTGCTGTTCACGGTGGTGGCGGGCAGTGACATCCGTGCCGCCCTGGGAACCGATGCCCCGCTCGCGCTGCTTTCGGCAGCGATAGTGGGGCTTCTCTATTGGCTGGCGAGTTTCCTGTTCTTCCGGCGCCCGGCGGCGGAGACCGCCGTCGGCGCCATGGCCAGCAGCTACGCAAACGCAAACAACATCGGCATCCCGGTGTCCCTGTATGCCGTGGGGACGGCGCAGCACGTGGCTCCCGTGCTCCTGGTCCAGCTCCTGGTGATGGCACCGTTCTACCTGACAGTCCTGGGGCTGGTCTCCGGTTCCAAAATCTCGTGGAAGAAAATGCTGCTGCAGCCGTTGGGCAATCCCATGATCGTCGCTTCCGCATTGGGTGTGGCCGTGGCCCTGACCGGCTGGACCGCACCGGACCTGCTGCAGAAGCCGATCGACATGCTGGCCGGCGGGGCCGTGCCCATGGTCCTGCTGGCCTTCGGCCTGTCCCTCGCCGGCCGCGCGCCGCTGCAGAAGGGCGACGGCCGCACCGAAACCCTCGTGGCCACGTTCCTCAAGATTGCCGGGATGCCGCTCGTTGTCTGGATTCTTGGCCGCTTTGTCTTCGGGCTCGAGGGACAGCATCTCCTCGCCAGCGTGATCATGGCTGCGCTCCCCACTGCCCAGAACGTCTTCCTCTTTGCCTCCCCCTACGGCCGCGGCATGACCGTGGCCCGCGACGTCATCCTGTGCACCACTGTGCTCAGCGTAGGCGCTTTGATGGTTGTTGCCTGGCTCGTGGGATAAGCTGCCGACGCGGATCTCCGGCTCTCCCGCCGGACCTCCAAAGGCAAGTCCGCCGCGTCGCGAGAGCGGGCATACCCCACTCCTGCGGACCGCAACCTGAGAGCCGGAAAATGGATCGTGTGAAGTCGATGAATGGGAATTGACGATAGGTCCATTATCGGCTGCCAGTCGCAAATTGGCTGGGGGAGGGCTTTTCGGGCCTTACTCCAGGTGTGGATTGCCAGCCTTGTTGGCGAATTGCCAAACGATCTGGCGAATTTGCCAGCGAGTTAGCGAATCGCCGGTTCCGATGGTCACGCGAGCCGCGAATGGTGCGTGTTGGACCGGGTCTGCGCTTGGCCTCGGCGACGCAGCCCGACCCTGAACTCCACTGGAACGAACTTTTCGCCAATTCTAGTGGCAACGCGAGCCGCTCGAGAGCTGCTTATTCAGGCGCGTTCTTCTGGGTCAGCTGCCCGCACCGTTGGCCAATAAAGGCCACTCGAATTCCCGCTTCGGCCCCGCTCCTCGGCTCGCCAACTGGGGTTGTCAGTCTCGCCAACTAAGCTGGCAAGCCACACCAGGTCAGCCTCTCGCACGCGATTCCTAGCGTAGTGACTCCTCAGGCTGATCCCATCGTGGTAGGGTCACGGCGATAAGCAGGTGGCCTGAGTTAGGCGGTTCTTCGAGCACACAATGCCATCTCTGTCCTGTCTCAACACCGCAGCGGAAACGGGCTGTTCCCTTTGGTTAGGTGACGGAGAGGCGTTTCACGCGTCTGGAATGTGCGGCATCCGCTCCCAAGCTCAAAGCGAGACCGGTGGCTAGGAACACGATCTCGAGGATTGGAAGTGATCGGATGCCTGCAACGTCTAGTACGAATCCGCCCAAAAGGGCACCGCCACCGATCCCCACGTTGAAAGCCGTCGTTTGTAGCGCTGCTGCAAGATTTCGCATCCGGAACGACGCGGTCTGCAGCATGCGGGTCTGCAGTATCGCCGGGAGGCCGCCGAACGCGACGCCCCAGAGGACAAATGCTACGACGACGATCACGGGGTTTGCCGAGACCAGTGCGAGCACGAGAACGGACGCCATCACGGCAAGGACAGCTAGAGCGAAACAGCGCCTCGGAAATCGGCTGGCAGCGAAGCCTGCGACCACGAGGCCCATGGCCCCGGAGCCGCCGAACAGGAAGAGTAGGAAAGCGATCGACGGCGGAGGGAAATCCGCAACCTGGATGAGCCATGGGGCGATGTAGGTGTAGAAGGTGTTCTGCCCTGCGATGATGATGACGATCACGGAGCACACGATGATCACCCCGCGAAGGCTGTGGTCTTTGTGTAGCGGCAGGGGGGACTCCCCGGTCTTGAGCGTCACCTGGTCTATCCCAGGGCTGCGCGAATACCTGACACCGCGTCCGGCTCAATAGCAGCATTGCCGCGCGCCGGCGTGTCTTAGAGGACGGGGGTGATTCCGGCGGCGGGTCGTACGTTCCCCGGCGGCTTTCGCGCCCGCCTTTACAGAGAATTCCAAGGTTCAGGTACCCATAATGAACCGAAGCTTCGGTCAACCGCTATTTGACCGGAGCTTCGCCAATTTAGCGGTTTCTGGTCGCAGCTGTGGGTCATTTGACTGCGGACATTCGGTGGCCGGCAATGCAGGAACCGCATTGGGACCCTATTCTGACGGTGCTTGAGCAGCTGCCAGACGTCAGGTTCGGGTGTACGTCAGCGAACAAACAGCAGACTGGGGGTGGCTTCCTCCTCGGCGCAACTACGGCTAATAGCATCTAAGCATGACAATGCAGACAAAAGACCAGCAAGTGAAGCACGTAGTCGAGGGACTGGCTCTAGGCGTGTTGTCACGCGGCGTGGTTCGTGTTGCTGGCGGGAAGATTGACATGGAACTGGCGTTTAACCGCGCGTGGCGTTCATGGGCACCTTACGGTAGCTTCCCGGCCATTGGTGGAATAAGTGCCGGGAATCAGATCTGGTTGGGCATGGGAAAATCCGAACGGCGGACCGGTGTCCGGGCAGGATGGGCGAACCACTCGGAGCCATATCTCTTGAACGGATTCGAGCAATGGAGCACAGGGGAATGCCTCGAATTCCTGGCCGACGATCGGGCTTCGGCGGAGGACTGGGTCACCTTGGGGGACTTGCTTCTTGACGGACTGAAACCTGGACACGTTCACACGCACGGTAATCGGTAGACCCGCTGGGGGCCGATGCAGTAACGGAGTGTCATATAGCATTCGCGGCCTCCTTGGCCACTACCGGCGCCAACGAAACCAAAGTGCGCGGGCCGAAGATCGGGGTGATTCCCATGGCCCTCCCTTCCTGGCGCCAGCTACTAGAGCTTCTTTTTCCCTCGAGCGCCCCGCAGCCGGACTGTGCTGCGCCGGGCGCTGGGAGGTAGTTTGGTGAACGTCATTTTGAGACCGCGCAGCGGCGCGATTTCTACAGCATGGTCGCGGTCGGTGGTTCGTTCTTGAGGCCTGCCCCGGTAGCGCGTCCCAATTAGCGACCCATCAGGCTGATAGAGCAGCAACATCGCTCTGTCAGAGTGCGTCTGGTACTGCTTGGCATCCATATATTCGGCCAGGTGGTCCGTGCTCGCATCTTTCGGCGCGACCGACATCGTGAGTAACCAGGAACCAAAGGAACTGGCACCATGCGTTGTCAGGCTACGCTCAATGCTGCCACCCCGGGCTGCGCGCCTTACTGCCTTCAGATTCTTCCCGATACTTCCTTGCGCGCTTTCGCTCAGCCCCACCAGATCGGCGCCAAACCGTAGCCAACCAGGAGGGTGGGTTGCCTCGCTAGCGGATAGGTACTGCTCAACCCATGGCTGCTCCTGCCTGGCTGGCTTTACCACCTGAGACTTTGAGAGGCCTTCTTGCCAATAGAACCATGCATCGAGTGGATCAGTGAGTGTACCTAGCCGAACACGAGGCTGCTCTTCGAAGCGGCGCAGCTCGGAAGCCTTGATAGGCGACTCAACTGGTATGTGTTTAGCGATCTCATGAGGTTCGGGATCGAAGTACATGCCTCCTGTGAGGAACCACATGAACATGTCCAACTCGTCGACGCCATTGACCATAGTTGCCAGCCTGCGGCCTCTGCGACGCCGCAGGTACTCGAGGAACTGGGCAGAGTGATCGACGGTTTGGCTTATCACGATCAAGTCATGCATGCTGACGATCCACGGGACTTCGTCGGACTCGATGATGCCTTTGTCCGCCAGCACGTTCATGGACAAGGATAGGGGCCCCATATCGTCTAGCATTACGACGATTGAGTGGATCTCAGACGCAGACGACAAGTCGATCCATTCACCTTCGACGCTCCAAACGCCTCCGTTGGTGCTTATGAGACGGGTCAATCGGTTGGCCTGCTCGTTGCCCTCTTTGAGAGTCTTCTGCAGATCCTTGGCTAACCGCTGTGCGTTGCCACCCCGGGATTTCTCGGTAATAGACGCGGCTTTCACCTCAACGCATAGAGCGACCCCGTCGACCAGGAACAATATGTCAGATTCGAACTTGTCGGTCACTACAGCAGTACGGTCGGAGTCCCTGCCCAGGCTGGGTGTGTCGTTGGTATCAACCGGGCCAATGTACTTCTGTCCTTCCCAATGCGGCTTAGCGCCTTGTAGGAGCTTGCCAATTAAGTTAGCGGATTTCGACTCGGAGTAAACGGCACGCCGTTTGTCATACTTCGGCCACATCTTCGCAGCATTATTCTTCTTCTCGGCCGCGGCTGCGATCAGCCCCCTTTCGAGATTCCGGCGCAACTCGTCTTCGCTCAAGAAACCGTTGAGAAGGAGGTATTTGTCCTGGTCAGCGATACATCCCCCCGGCGTGGGAAGCTCACCATCAACGAACCGCATGACCGGGTTGACGTCATTCTCC
Source organism: Pseudarthrobacter raffinosi (assembly GCF_023913835.1). Lineage (NCBI taxonomy): Bacteria > Bacillati > Actinomycetota > Actinomycetes > Micrococcales > Micrococcaceae > Pseudarthrobacter > Pseudarthrobacter raffinosi. Next base: position 11,213 of record NZ_JAMXBG010000028.1, read on the forward strand.
GCCGCCCGCGAGGTGCTGAAGAAGTCCAAGACTGCACGCGCAGTCGATTCCGCGACTCCGGAACGCTCGGCGACATCAGCGGGTGAAACAGCGCCGAACAATCGGCACTCGTTCATCATGAGATTAATGTCGTGCCTGAAGGACTCCGCATCGGCGGGTGGACCGGCTTTGCTGGCTTCCCCAAGTCGGTCCCGAGCCCCGAACAAGCGTTCGTTCATCAGAGCTGTTGACGCCTCGCGGACAGCACGGATGTCGTCGAGGGTGAATCCGAGCACGCTATTTATGACGGACGAAACTGCTGGGTGGCCCAGAAGCTCTGTATTTACTTCCTTGGCGATGGATTCATACTGACGTCCGCGGACGGACAGTTCGTACCCCATGAATTCACCAGCGAGAGCACCGAGCGGCTGGTTCGCTCGCTGGCCGCGAAAGAGGGCCAGAGTCCGCGCGGCGGTCACGATGTTGGCTGCCAGGCCTAGCGCTTCTGCAGGATTTGGTTGACCCGAGTTTTTCCCCGTTAACGGCTGCCGCGGAAGCCCCATGCCCAGTAGCGTTAGTGCCACGACATCCTGGGCAGCCTGAGAGCTCTCTATCTGACTTTCGCTCTCCCGGAGGTCAGTGAAATCCCACGGGCCGGCGGCGAGACGGATGAACGCAAGCGCGTCGAATGAGTCATAGCCCCGCAAACACTTCTCTAGTGAGGTGCGGGCAGCTGATATCGCCTCTCGCATAAATACATGGGGGTCCTCATCGGCCGTCATGTTCTCTGCCATGTGCTGGTAGTAGGCAACAGCTTTGTTGAGGTTGTTAGCCACGTTGCTGCCCACAAAATCTAGGCGTTGGGGTGCGGGGTTCATGCCGCAAGTATTGCAGCGGCCTATGACAAAGGGGGTTGCTGATACTGCTTGCTGGGGCTGGATTTGATACTGTTAGATGAAGGCCAATTTGTCCTGTCAAACTGACAACACGACATAATCTCCATTATCGGCCCTTAAACGACGGGAGTGGCTCCGAAAAAGAGCTGTCCGTTGTGGCTTGCCAGCCTTGTTGGCGAATTGCCAAACGATCTGGCGAATCTTGCCAGCGAGTTGGCGGAGCGCTGGTGAGATCGCCCGAAAACTTGCACATAGTCAGCTCTGGATCGGGTCGTCGCTTGGCATCGGCGCCGGAGACCAAGCCCGAGCGACCCTGAAGCCGAGCCTTTCGCCAACTCCGATGGCAACGCGAGCTGGCGGCGCTCTGTTTGTACGGGCGCATACTTCGGTCCGCTCGCCTGCACCGTTGCCAGCAAGGGACAGCGCGATTTCCCCGCTAGGCCAAGCTCCTCAGCTCGCCAACTGACTGGCAATTTCGCCATCTATCCTGACAAGCCACATCCGTTCTCATTACAGACGCCAGTTTTCGTATGCAGCATGTCTATTTCCGAATCCTGGCGGATTCTCGATCAAGTTGTCAGCGCGCCTAGGTTTTCTGAGTCTGCCCTGCGGTGGGCTACTCAGTTCATCGCCCAGTAGGCTTCGATGGCACTCGGGACGTCGGCCACTGGACATGCGACATTCGGCGATTGTTTCAGCTGCGGTGATATTGCAGTGCCGGCCATAGCCACAACCCTGGGCTCCATCCAAGCCTTATCTATGGTCCCTGGCTTCTGAGTCGGGTAGCGTTCAGCGTCTTCTAGCTCCTCGATGATTTTATCGAGATCTTCGGCGAGGAGATTGTCCTTACGCGCGAAGGTAAGAACCTCGATCAGGCAAGCAAGCAGGGAGTCGCCTAAATACACCCTTCGGAAGTCCCGCATTAGGATCGTCCCACCGGCCGGGAAACCGCCCGTTGGTGGCATGTTCCCATCCGGCCCAAGCGAGTGGTTCAGGGCGATACCCAACCCTCCAAGCCGGGTCCGCCGGTTCGGGTGCTACTACCAATGCCACAACCAGCGTGCGGCTGACACGAAGGCGCGCGCCGCAGCGAGCACTTCGGCGGCGACTTGTTCCTGGTCTCCTTCTCGAAGCAGCCGAGCAGGCGAGCGATCACCCAGTTGCGGGTTCATGCCTTGAACCACGCTTGGACGGTGTCCGCACCGCGGACGTGTACAATGCGCCATGGCCGGTCATTTGAACCGGAACGGCCGCGGCAGTGTTGTCGTTTCCTAGGCCCCACTACCTCGCACCAGGCGCCTGCGGGGACCATTGCGGGACCATCCGTAGTCGACGGCTGCCGATGCATACCACGCGCCGCTGAGCAATTGACCTGATGTGGAGGCATCTTCACGGACACTGTGCTCCTGAACAAGCCACGACTGCGGACCGGTTGAATTAGTAAGCATCGACTATGAATAACGTAAGCAATAAGTATTAGAAAAATTCAATCCTATCTGTCAAAGTTGCTCTGAACGGGAGGCTGGTTTTGGCATATCTTGCAGTCAGTAGGGAAGGGCACAGGCTTGAGGTGACCTTGACGGATCCTCGACGCCGAAACGCCATGGGCGCGCAGATGCGCGACGAACTCATAGCGGAGCTTACGAAGGCCAACGATGACGCGGACATCCGCGTCATCGTCATCAGGGGAGCGGGCGGTGCTTTTTGTTCCGGTGGCGATCTCGGGGCAATGCCGCCCAAGGATAGGGATGAGGCATCCTTCCGCCTGGGGCAGGTCGAGGTCCTCATCAGACTGCTGGCGGAATCCCCCAAAGCGGTCATTGCGGTGCTGAATGGCCCTGCTGTAGGTCTCGGGGCGAGTCTTGCTGCTGCCTGTGACTACATCTTCATGACCACCGACGCTGTGCTCATCTTTCCGTTCACCCGTCTGGGACTGATCCCGGACGGCGGGATCCTGCACACCTTAGGGCTCAGGGTCGGTTATGCCAAAGCAAAGCAGATTCTCTTGGAAGCGCGCAGCATCGGCGCAGGGGAAGCGCTCAGAACCGGCCTGGCTGATGTTGTGCTCCCCGTGGAGGAGATAGACGCTGCTGTGACTGAAAAGGCGGACCTTCTTGCCAGCCGGGCGCCTTTGGCCGTTGCGGCAATCAAAGCCGTGGGCAGAGAAGGCCCGCCGGACATGGAACAGGTATTCGCAGCCGAACAGCGCGAGCAGCAAAACCTTTACTTCTCCAGTGATTTTACCGAGGGAAAGGCCGCTTTTCAGCAGCGCCGTGCTGCGGTGTTCACCCGCAGTTAGAACGAATGAAGGAAGAACTTATGCCGCTTTTGGAAAACAAGACCAGTGTGATCAGCGGTGGGGCCGGGGGCATCGGGCTGGCGACGGCGAGGGCGTTGGCTCAGGCAGGGAGCAACATTGTCATCGGTGACAAAGATCAAGGCCGCCTGAAACTGGCGCTTGCTGAGCTTGACCTCGGGGCGACCTGTATCGCTGTGGAGTGTGACGTCACCTCTTCCTCGGACGTGAATCGCATGGTGAATGCCGCCGTCGAAAATTTCGGTTCGATTGACGTCATGGTGAACAACGCCGGATTCACCCGGGATGGAACCATGCGGAAGATGCGAGAAGAGGATTTTGACTCGGTTATTGGCGTACACCTCAAAGGATCGTGGCTGGGAACCAGGGCCGCCGCGGACGTGATGCGCAGGGAGGGAACAGCGGGCTCCATCATCAACGTTTCGTCGATTTCGGGAAAGGTCGGCATGCCCGGCCAGACAAACTACAGTGCAGCCAAGGCAGGCATCATCGGGTTGACTAAAGCAGCAGCGAAAGAGCTGGGTTTCTCTGGAATCCGGGTGAATGCTGTTCAACCAGGCATCGTCCGCACCGAGCTCGTAGAAAACCTGAAGCCGGAGATCCTCAGCGCCAAGTTGAGTGAGATTCCTTTGGGGCGGTTCGCCGAACCTGAGGAAGTAGCACAGGTCATTCTCTTCCTCGCCAGCAACATGTCGAGCTATATGAGCGGCAGCGTCCTGGAAATAACGGGCGGAAGGCACCTCTGATCATGACGACACCGCTGCACCAAAAGTCTGCCCATCCGGAGGATACAAATCAGCCGCACAAGGCTTTTCGCTGCGAAATAGCTGTTCGATGGTCAGATCAGGACGCCAACGGCCACGTCAATAACGCCCGTGTTGTGACCCTGATGGAGGAGGCGCGGCTCCTGTGGCTGAACCAGCATGCGGTCGCTGCAGGCGTGGGGAGTTTTACCGATCCCAAATTTGTGGTGGCTCTCACAGTGAATTATCTGAAGCCCATATCCTACGGTCCGGCGCTGGTGCTTCTGCTTACTACCGGCCGGATAGGGAACAGGTCATTCACTGTTTCCTATGAGGGGCTGCAGGACTCAAATACCGTATTCCGCGCTAGTACCGTGCTCGTTCCCATCGACACCGGCTCCGGCAGGCCGCGGGCCCTGACGGACGAGGAAATCGCTTACCTCGGCGCATATGCCCCACAAGACTTAGAAACAAACGACATTGGAGTGAAAGATGACTGACTCAACCGATTTCTACCTCCTCGAGGAGGCGCTGAATGACGAGCAGCGTGAGGTGCAGCTACGCGTCCGGGATTTCGCCAGGACTGAAGTTCTTCCGATCATCAACGACTACTGGGACCGAGCGGAATTCCCTTTCGAGCTAGTGCCGAAGATGGCCGGACTGGGAATCGTAGGCACAACGATCGAAGGTTACGGCTGCCCAGGAATGAGCCGGCTGGCTTCCGCCATGGTCTCCCTGGAAATGTCGCGTGTGGATGGCAGTGTCAATACCTTTTTGAGCGTCCAGTCAGGGCTGACGATGGGTTCCATAGCTCTCCTGGGAGGTGAAGAACAGAAAGGCCGATGGCTGCCGGGCATGGCAGCGCTGGACAAGATAGGGGCATTCGCGCTGACCGAACCTGACCACGGCTCGGATTCCGTAGCGCTGGAAACAACTGCCCGCCGCGACGGGGCCCATTGGGTGCTCAACGGGAGTAAGCGTTGGATTGGCAACGCAAGCTTTGCCGACGTCGTCGTTATCTGGGCACGAGACGAGGCCGACCAGAAGGTCAAGGGCTTCGTCATGGAGAAGAATGCGGACGGGAGTTATCCCGAGGGCTATACGGCGGAACTCATTACCGGAAAGATCGGCAAAAGGGCTATTTGGCAGCCGGATATCACAATCAGCAACCTTCGTATTCCTGCTGAAAACCGGCTTGTTGAGTCGTCAGGTTTCAGGGATGTCGGGCGCGTTCTGATGGCAACCAGGGGCAACGCCTCGTGGGAATCGCTGGGACACGCCATGGCGGCGTATGAGGCGGCACTGGCCTATGCCAAGAACCGGGTCCAATTTGGGAAGTCGATTGCTAGTTTCCAGCTTGTACAGAACAAGCTGGCCAACATGCTGGCCGAACTGACGGCGATGCAGCTGATTTGTTTTCGGATAACCGAGCTCCAGGAAAAGGGAAAGCTCACCGGAGCCATGTCTTCCCTGGCGAAGATGCACACCTCCCAGAAGGGTCGATGGATCTGCGCTGAAGCCCGGGATATTCTGGGCGGCAACGGCCTCCTCCTGGAGTATCAGGTTGCCCGCCACATGACCGATATGGAAGTTGTCCACACCTACGAAGGAACCGACTCGATTCAGTCCCTCATCATCGGGCGTGAGATCACCGGTATTTCCGCCTTCGCCTAAGCGTTGCTAAGACAGGCTGGTCCTGTGCCGGCAGTCGGCACAGGACCAGCCTGTTGTAGGGAGCGGCGGTCTCTCAGCTCCAGCTGTAGAAACCCTTCCCGGATTTCCGCCCCAGCTCTCCACGCTCCACCATGTCCCGCAGGAGCTGCGGCGGGGAAAATCTTTCACCGAGGGTGGAGCTCAAGTATTCGGCTATCCCCAAGCGCACGTCGAGGCCGACGATATCCGTCAGCTTCAGGGGCCCGACAGGAAACTTGTAGCCCAGTACCATGGCCGCGTCAATGTCCTCGGCTGAGGCAACGCCCTGTTCGACCATGCGGATGGCCTCGAGGGCAATGGCAACGCCGAGCCGCGAGGAGGCAAAGCCCGGTGCGTCATTGACGACGACGGGGGTCTTCCCGAGCGCCTCCACCCAGCTGCGGGCAGCCCCGGCCAGTTCTGCGCAGGTGCTCTTGGCGAGCACTACTTCCACCAGCAGGGAGGCCGGTACCGGATTGAAGAAATGCAGACCGAGGAAGCGCTCCGGTCGCCGCAGGTTATCCGACAGCCCGCTTACGGACAGGGACGAGGTATTCGTTGCCAGCCAAGCATCTGCGTCCAGCCGGTCCTCAACCGCTGTCAGGGCTGCGACTTTGAGATCCCAGTCCTCTGGAACGGCTTCCACCACCAGCCCGCACGGTGTAAAGGCCGAGTAGTCGGTGGATACCGAGAACCGAGCCGAGAGTGTCTCCAGGGGTTCGGTGGAGGTGCCGCGCTCTGCGCTCTTTTTCAGGACGTCGGCAACCCTGCCGCGGGCCGCTTCTGCCGCGTCGCCGTCACGCTCGACGACGACGACGGTCGCCCCTGAGGCAAGGAAGGCATGGGCGATTCCTGCTCCCATCCTGCCGCCGCCGAGCACCCCTACAGCAGCAGGAATCTGAGCCGGGTTTTCCGGGTGGGCAGTGAAATTATTCATGGGTCTTCTTCCTATCCGCGTTCTTCTTGCTTAAGAATTCCTGCATCCGATCGAATTTCGCCTCGGATTCAAAGAGGATTCCCTGCGCCAGCTGGTCGATGACCGGATGAGCCCCGGCGGGTGAGTGGAACACCGATTTGGTGATGCGAACAGCGAGTGGATCCTGCCGGCAGATCTGGTCAGCTAGCGCGTCGGCGGCCTGAAGCAACTCTTCCGCGGGATAAATTCCGGTGATCAGATGGAGTTCCAATGCTTCCTCAGCTCCGAGGATGCGTCCTGCAAGCAGGATTTCCTTCGCCACCGGTTCACCCACGAGCTCACGCAGACGCCACGATGCGCCGGCTGCAGCGAGGATACCGAGTCCGGTTTCGGGGTTGCCGATCTTCAACCGCGGAGTGCCGATCCGGAAATCAGCGGCGTAGGCCAACTCCGCCCCGCCGCCCAGCGCATAACCGTCCAAGGCTGCGATAACGGGGAGGGGTAGTTTCGCAATCCGCGTGAAGACTCCGGAATTGATTCCCGCCAGCGCCTCGTTCCGGCGCCGCTCCCGCAGTTCGGCAATGTCAGCACCGGAAGCGAAAACCCCACCTGAGGGCGTTTGTGTGCCGGAAAGGATGAGTACCTTCGGTGTGTCCTCCAAGCTGGCGCAGATATTGTCCAATTCCCGTGCCATGACGTGGTTAATGGCATTGCGGGCCTCCGGGCGGTTCAGCCGCACATGCAGCCGGTCTTCGCGTTCCTCGACGAGCAGGGTCGTGTAGTTATCCGCCATCAGACGCCCTCAAGCAGCAGCGCCGTACCCTGACCGACGCCCACGCACATGGTGGCCAGGCCGATCCGGCGGCCGTTGCCGGCCAGCTCGCGTTCCATGCGGCCCAGTAGGGTGATCACTATGCGTGATCCAGAGGATCCCAGAGGATGGCCAAGGGCGATAGCGCCGCCGTCATTATTGACAATCTCCGGGTCCAGGCCCAATCTGCGGATACAGGCGAGCGACTGTGTCGCGAACGCTTCATTGAGCTCGACGCTGCCGATGTCCCCAATGCCCAATCCGTTGCGCGCAAGGATCTTCTGCGTGGCGGGCACCGGGCCGATGCCCATAATTTCCGGCGGGACTCCGGCGGACCCGCCGTCGATAATCCGGGCGCGGGGGGTTAAGCCGAACTTACGGATGGCGGCCTCGGAGGCGACGATGACCGCGGACGCTCCGTCATTCAGGCTGGACGCGTTGCCGGCCGTGACAATTCCACCCTGCTTTACCACGGGACGCAGTCCGGCCAGCACCTCCAGGGTGGTCCCGGGCCGCGGGCCTTCATCAGTGTCTACCAGGACTGATTTCTTGCCCTGCTGTGTGGGGACGGCAACGATTTCGGCCTTGAAGCGGCCATCCTCGATGGCGGCGAGGGCCCTCTCATGGGAGCGCACCGCGAACGCATCGGCGTCCTCGCGCGAGATGGTATCGACGGCAGCGACTTCCTCCGCAGTTTCCGGCATGGAGAAGGCCGTTTTCTCCTGAGCCTTAAATATCGGGTTTACGAAGCGCCAACCGATGGAGGTGTCGAAGATTTCGCCGGGCCGGGCGAAGGCCTTGGCCGGTTTCTCCTGAACCCAAGGAGCACGGCTCATTGATTCAACGCCGCCGGCCACCACAATGTCTGCAGCGCCAGCCTTGATCATATGGGAAGCCATGATGATGGCGGAAAGCCCTGAGGCGCAAAGCCGGTTTACGGTGATCCCGGGCACGGTTTCCGGTAGTCCGGCCAGCAATGTCGCCATGCGCGCAACATTGCGGTTTTCCTCACCGGCGCCGTTGGCGTTGCCGAAGATCACCTCGTCGATCGTCCCAGGGTCGACGCCGGCCCTGGCCACCGCTTCCCTGATAGTGAGCGCTGCCAAATCGTCAGGTCGGACTCCTGACAGTGCTCCACCATAGCGTCCAACCGGGGTGCGCGCCCCGCCAATCAGAAAAGCCTCAGCCAAAATATCTCCTCAATTAATGCCCCAAGATGTTGGGACGACGTGCGGATTAGCTTCCCGCTTCAGTCGGCAGCGAGCTGGCGCCCGCCGTCGATTATTAGGTTTGTTCCCGTGATGTAACCGGCGAAGTCGCTGAGCAGATATGCGCAGGCATTGGCTATTTCGTCTTTGGCCGCCATCCGGCCCAGCGGGATCCCGGCTATATGCTTTTCCATCTCCTCCGGCGTCCCGAAAAGTGCTTCCACGCCGCCGGTACCTTCGGTGAGGCCGGGGGTGAGCGTGTTGAGCCGGATTCCATGACGTGCCCACGCAGCGGCGAGTGACTTCGTCATGGTCAGGACGCCGCTTTTGGCGCTGGCGGAGTGGATTGTGCTTGAACTGCCCGTTAGGGCCGCCGTAGTTCCGATGTTGACCACGGATAGCGGCGCTCCGGATTCAATGGCACTGCGGCCGACGGCCTGAGTGACGTTCCAGGTGCCGTTTAAGACGATATCGACGACGGCGCGCCATCCGTTCGTGCTCAAATCCAGGGGATCGACCCGGAAATTCCCGGCGGCGTTATTCACCAGCAGGCTGATCGGACCAAGCGTCCGGTAGATCTCCGCGATGGTGTCACTGACTCCGCCCGCGTCGCGTACATCAACGCTGTAGCCCGCTGCTGATGATCCGCTGTGGGATAGTTCGCTCACCGCCGCGGCCAACCGGTCCGGATCCCGGCCAATGATGGCGACATTTGCCCCCAAGTCCGAGAGCCGGTGCGCGATGGACAGTCCAATGCCGTTGCTGCCGCCGGTGACTAGAGCCGTCCGGCCTTGGAAAGTATTTGGGTGCAGCATGGAAGCCCGCCTTTACCTGGTTTGATGGGACTAGCGGAGGTAAACCCTGGAAGGGTCTATTTCCTCTCGGAGCAGACGCAGCTCCTCCGGTGTGGGCGCAGCAGTTACAGTAATGCTCTCCATTAGCCGCAGCGGCCAGCCGGTAGCGGCGCGCACCTGTTCAACAGTGACCCCTTCGTGGACCGATGCCAGGCACAACTCGCCTGTTTCGTCGGCCTTGAGTACGCCGAGGTCGGTGATCACCGTGGTGACGCCCAAACCACGCGTGGGGACCTTTGGGGCCGCTTTGCGCGCCGCAGCGAGGGACGGGCTGGTGCAGAAATCCAATTTATCGACAAAGGATTCCGGGTTATGCCTGCGCAACACCACGAATACTTCGTGGGAATTGGCCATCACCTCCACGGCTCCGCCGGATCCGGGCAACCGGACTTTTGGAGCGTGCCACGGTCCGATTACGGTGGTGTTCAGGCTGCCGTAGCGGTCAATTTGCGCCGCTCCCAGGAACCCGACGTCAATCCAGCCTCCTTGGAGTACGTAGCCGAAGAGCACCGGCATAGTGAGGATTGCCTCGGCCCCGGTGGCCAGGGAAGCATCCGCGATTGTCTCCGGAAGCCGGGGTGGGTGGGCTCCGCATACTCCCGATTCGTAGATCTGCTCGATATCCGGTGAGCTGGACTTCTGGGCCAAGGCGACGGCGAGAGTTGGCAGCCCGATCCCGGCAAATACCCTGCGCTTTCCTTGGAGCAGACGGCAACTGACCGCCGCCAGCAGTTCGCTTGCCGTATAGGAATTGCGTGCCTCCTCCATGCGCTCCGCCTGTTTCGTGATCATAAGACGCTCCCATAGTTAACTGGTGTGGAGAGGAGCGCGACAGGTGTCAGACGCTCGAAGTAGTTGTTTCCTAGCTTGTTCAGGTAACCGGCGTGGTTTCCGACGTCGTGGATCCATTCCTGTATCCACTGCTCAAGTTTTTGAGGATCCTTGCTGATGTCAGACCAGGCCCGGTAAAAGTCGTTGTCGCGGTCGTAATATCCCTGGGCGAATGACGGGTGGGCACCGTAACCGCATTCGACAACGGCATCGACGGCGAAACCCGGAATGATGGTGCGGTTTGGATCCGAGCGGATAACGCCGTCATCGACGATCTCCTCGACAAGAACAATCGTTTTCCTGGATGCGAAGGCCACTTCCTGCTGTGGGCCCAAGATGCCCCAGCTTTGGACATTGCCGCTGGCGTCTGCCCGCTGGGCGTGAACGATAGCGACGTCGGGGTTGAGTGCAGGCACCACATAGGTTTCAACTTCGCTGTCGAAAGGAGAGGTAACCCTTTTTAAGTTTGGGTTGACGCCCGGAAGGTCGCTGCCGGCATAAGACCGGATCGGCATGAACGGAACCCCGGAAGCGCCGGCCTGATAGCGGGCCAGCAAGCCGTAATGGCTGTATTCCTCGATCTCGATTGGCGAGACGCTGCCGTTTTCAACGGCGCGTCGAATCGCATATAAGGATCCGACTGAGCTGTTGCCAGTGAAGGCGAAGATGAGCTTGCTTACGCACCCGGCGCCCACCAACTGGTCGGCGACGATGTCGGGAGTCATGCGTACAAGCGTGAGGTCACGGATTCCCTGCCGGATTATTTCATGACCGGCGGCAAATGGAATCAGGTGGGTGAAGCCCTCCAAGGCCACAACATCACCGTCAGAGACGAGTTCCGAGACTGCGTCCTGCAGGCTGAACTGTTTATTGGTCATTGGGAGCCCTTCATGCCGCAAACTTTGGTGACTCAAGCTTGCATGCCAGGATCCATATACGTCCAATACTCAAAGTATACTCTTCTTATGCATTTTACTTATCAACCGTTGAGGAGCTAGCCATGGAAATCAGGCATTTGGTCGGTTTCATTGCTACTGCCGAGGAATTGCACTTTGGGCGGGCTGCCGCCCGCCTTCACATGGCCCAGCCGGCACTGAGCCAGCAGATCCGCCAACTGGAGAAGGAGCTCGGTGTGGAGCTGTTTCACCGGAACACCCGCTCCGTAGCCTTGAGCGAGGCTGGCCATGCCTTGCTGGGGCCGGCGCGACAAGTCATCGTGGCGGTTGACATGGCCAAACGGGCCGCCGTTCTTGGAGCTTCAGAAATTGTGGGCCGGGTGGTGATTGGTTTCGCAGGGGCCAGCAGCCGCAACGTTCTGCCGCTGTTGGCTCGGGCGGTCCGTGCCGAACAGCCAGGTATCGAATTGGTTCTGCAGGGACAGACCTATGCGGGTACGGCACTGGCGGAAATTGTGGCGGGACAGGTGGACATCGGGTTTTGCCGCCTCCCCGTGATGAATCCTGCAATAGCAACGAGGATCTTCAACTACGAGAAGCTGGTTGCAGCCTTGCCGTCGGACCATCCGCTTGCGGCGCAGGAAACGCTAAACATGTCGGACCTGGCAGCGGAACCGTTCGTCACATTTCCGGGCAATCGTGGGTCAAGCGTGCGTGATGCTTTGGTCCATGAGGCGCTGAATGCGGGCTTCACGCCCCGGATAATGCAGGAGGCCCCGGACTCCTACACGATCCTCAGCCTCGTGGCCGCTGGAGTGGGTGTCACCATCACTGTTTCTTCGGTTCAGCACATTGATACGCCCGGGCTGGTTTACCGTCAGCTGAGCGGAAACATCCCGGATCTCGCCGCCGTCCTGGCATGGCGCAGGGACAACTCATCGCCAGCGGTTCAGGCCGTTCTGGATATTGCGGAACGGGTCTTGCCCACGCCGGAGAAAGCGGCAAGACCAAACGATTCATAACCACGTTCTCTGGGTCACGCACTGCAGGGCCGGAACACGTATACGGTCGTGTTTATCGGACCGTTTGTGAGGCCAAAATTCCAGGCTCGGGGCGACGTCACTCGCTCTGTCGAGGGGTTCTAAAGCCGGCGCCGTCACTCTGCGCCCGGTTACCGTCCGCCTTGCGAAGTCCACTATGGTTAGCAACAGCCAGCCTGGGCAGCGTAGAAGAATCCACTGATTCCGCTGTCCGAGATCCCCGCGGCAGCTCACTTTTAAAGCGCGGGAGGTGCATTCCTGGGAGGAGGGAGAATCATGTTTAGCCGCCGGCGAATTTTTGGTCTACTGCTGAATCTCCTGCTGGTGGCCGTCAGCGTATCGCTGTTCGTGCCCCAAGCCAGCCAGGTTGCAGGAGCGTTAATGATCTGTGGTGCCACTGTAGGCATCACCATGGTGTCGGCGCCGGTCCGTTTGGTATCAGGCATCTTGATTGGTGTAGGCGGAGCCGCGTATTCTGTGGCGCTGGCCCTTGGCCACTCTTTCGATCCGACGGAATTGCTGGCGGTGAATCAAACATTGATTGGCATGATTGCCGCAGTTTCATTCCTGCAGCTCATCACGCGGACGGAAGGCCTCGCGCAGCCCCGCCTTTCCGGCCGCGCTGCTGTCTGGCGAACCACCGGCGTCGTGCACCTGCTTGGCTCGGTAATCAACATCACCGTTGTCGGCTCGGCCGCCGATCACCTGCGCCGTCGCAAACCCTTGCAAATGACAGATGCGTTACTGGTCTCGCGCGCATTTTCCACGGGTTCATTCTGGTCACCGTTTTGGGCGGCATCCGCGGCTGCTCTTATCTACGCACCGGAAGCGGAAATCCAAATTATTATGGTGTGCGGCGCAGCCTTGGCGGGGGTGGCCATTGCGTTCACTTCGGAGTCTGCCGCGCGGCGCCTGGGTGAGCGGCTCGTGGGATACCAGGGCTATGCGCTGAGCCGGCAGTTGCTTGAAGTCCCCGCGGCCATGGTGGTTCTGATCGTGCTGCTGCATTTGCTGGCGCCGGAAATTCCCGTGGCAAAACTTGTGCTGGTGTGTTCCCTCGCTGTCACTGCCGTAGTTCTAGTGGTCCGTGGATACCGGCGCGGGTACCGACAATTCAGAGAACACGCAGCGCACCACATCCCCAAGCATCACGGTGAACTTACCCTGTTCGCTTCCGCGGGGTTATTGGCAGTGGGCTGTGAAGCACTGCTGTCTGTGACCTCCGTGCGCATGCCTGTCGAGGTGTTTGGCGCGTTTGAAGCCTGGCTTTGCATTGTGGTGATGGTAGCGCTCGCGCTGGTAGGAGTGCATCCGGTTGTCTCGATGGCCGCGCTGGCTGCACTTGTTGCCCAGTTGGATCCCGATCCAACTCTGTTTGCCTTGGCAACAATGATCGGGTGGGGCTGCTCCATACCGGTGGGACCCCTGTCCGGGTTGCTGCTGCATCTTGGCGGCAGATATGGCCTGGACGCTTTGGCAATAGTGCGTGGAAACCTTCCGTACCTTGTCTTCGTCACCGGCATGGCCTACCCAACACTGCTCCTATGCGAAGTCCTTGTCCGAAGCTGACACGCCGTAACTACCCCACTGGTTATAAAAAATTCCTCCGACTCTTGTACGAATTGAGTATTGGACTTTATGGGTAGGGGGCTGGCAATCTTAGTGACAACAAGAACCCTGGTGATCCATATCACGTGGCTCACCAACCGCACCTTGGCAAGTCCGCTTTTGCCTGCTGGGCAGTAGCCGCGGTCTTCACACCAAGGGACGGGGTTGTAGTCGTCAAGCTCGAAGGAACAAGAGATGTCAAAGACGCCATGCACTGCCCTCGGTTGGCTGTGCAGCCCGCTGGTCGATGACCGTCGTTGGGTACCCCGCTCGGCGGACCGGAGGCAGCCGCTGATCAGTGCGGTGCTTGAAGGGCGGTGCTAGGTGACGTCCCGAAACAGTCATGTAGGCGGCTCAGGAGACCAGGATCCACTTGCCGTTAATCTGCCGTCCGAAGAGGCCGCTGCACTGTGGGAACAGGACAAGCCGCCGGCGGCCGGACCGATGGCGAACGTGTCCAGCGCGGTGCTGGTGGGCGCCATTGGGCTAAGTTGCATGGCGGGAGCCCTCGCGCTGGGTCTGGGGACGCCGTCGGAGCCCGGCAGCGGTATGTGGCCGTTCATTCTCTCCGTCGTTTTGATCTCCCTCTCGGTGGCTCTGGCACTATTGGCGCGGCGCATTACCGACGTCGAGAAATTTTCCGGCGCCAGTTGGGCGGTTCTTGCGGGTACGGCAGGTCTTGTGGCCTTCGTGTTTCTGCTTCCCGTGATTGGTTTCGAGATTCCGTCTCTAGTGCTGACTTTCGCCTGGCTTCGGTTTCTCAGCAAGGAGACGTGGCGAATGTCTTCGTTGCTCAGCGTGAGCATCGTCGCTGCTTTCTACGCGATCTTCGTCCTCCTACTTGGCGTTCCATTGCCGCATTTGTTTTAAGGAACTGATATGGACTTTCTCGATCCGATGATTAATGGATTCGGCGTCGTCTTGCAGCCGGTAAACCTGCTCTACTGTTTTATAGGGGTAGCCATTGGGATGCTGATCGGCGTGCTCCCCGGGCTCGGACCTACCGCCACGATTGCCATCCTGCTGCCGTTGAGTTACGGCATGGAACCGGTGACGGCCATCATCATGCTGGCAGGAATCTACTACGGTGCCCAGTACGGGGGGACCATTACTTCGGTATTGCTCCGGCTGCCGGGGGAGGCCTCATCTGTGGTGACGGTTTTCGACGGTTATGCCCTCGCCAAACAGGGACGAGCGGGCACTGCGCTCGGTATTGCAGCCATCGGATCTTTTATCGGTGGCACCTTGGCAATTTTCGGCCTAGCGCTATTTGCTCCGATCGTAGCTAGGTACGCTTTAGATTTCGGTCCGCCTGAATACGCCGCAATGACAGTTCTTGGTGTGCTCCTGGTCGCAACCGTCGGCAATGGCCACAAGCTGAAATCCGTCATTGCAGCCACAGTCGGACTGTTACTGGCGACTGTAGGCCGCGACATCTTCACAGGCGCTCCACGGTTCACCTTCGGCAACTTGGCACTCATGGAAGGCATCGGCTTTATTGCCATCGCGATGGGGGTCTTCGGCCTCGGCGAGATTATCTATAACATCGAACAGCGACACCAGAGGGTCTCAGTCCCCGCCAAAGTGGCCAACGTCTGGCCGTCTGGTAAGGATCTCAAGCAGGCATCCGGCGCCATGGGACGCGGCTCGGTTCTTGGCTTCGCACTGGGAGTCCTGCCGGGCGGCGGGGCTACGTTATCGTCCATGGTCTCTTACTCCATTGAGAAGCGGCGTGCAAAGAACCCCGAAAGGTTTGGCCGCGGAGCCATCGAAGGCGTTGCCGGACCGGAGACTGCAAACAATGCGGCAGCAACGTCGTCGTTCATCCCACTTCTCACCCTGGGTATCCCAGCGAACGCCACCATGGCCATCATGCTTGGCGCTCTCCTGATCCAAGGGATCACCCCCGGTCCGCAGCTCGTCTCCGAACACCCAGACCTGTTCTGGGGAGTAATCAACTCGATGTTCATCGGGAACATCCTGTTGCTGATAATGAGCATCCCCCTCGTTGGAATTTTCGTTAAAATCCTCCGGGTGCGTGAAGGCATACTCGCGCCTATTACCGCGCTGATCACGTTACTGGGTGTCTACACGATCAGTAACAGCATCTTCGACATGGTGCTGGTAATCGTCTTCGGCGTCCTCGGTTATCTGATGAAGAAATTCGGCTTTGACGCCGGGCCGCTGGTGCTGGCATTTGTTCTCGGCGGGTTGCTCGAAAGTTCAGTTCGCCAGTCGATGAGGATTTTCGACGGCGACGCTACCGGGTTTCTCACACGCCCAATCTCGGCTACATTGATCGTGATGTTTTTCATCGTGGCACTTTTGCCGGCTATCCAGAAATTGTGGAAGCGCCGTCGCCTCCAGCTTTCTAAAAAAACAGAACCTGCGACTGATGAAAAAACGAAAGTGGAGTCAACCAAGATTGACTGACTTCACCAGATGCCGGGAAAGTGCGGCATAGATGTTAGGGCGGTCGAAAAAACTTTTATTACTCATAAGACAGTTCTTCAAACGGAAAATATAAGGGGAATGCATTGAAAAGAAAGACTATAGCTCCGGCGCTCGTCATGGCTCTCGCTTTGGCGGGGTGCTCCGGGTCCAACCTGGGCGGTTCCCAGGCAGACTCGGCTGCTTCCGGGTCCAGCGGCTGTGAAGGCGATGATTTTCCTTCAAAGACGATAGAAATCGTTGTCCCATATGCTGCAGGTGGTGGAACGGACACCGTTGCAAGGGCGCTGGCAGATGCCGCTAAGGAATATCTCCCGAACAAACCATCGGTCATTGTGACCAATAAACCGGGCGCTTCTTCTACGCTTGGTATTGCCGCAGTTGCCAACGCAAAACCGGATGGCTACACCTTGGCCGCGGTCACGAGTACGGGTCTGGCCATACAGCCTCACCTGCCGGAGACGCCATACGAAGTGGACGACCTGCAGCCCGTGGTGCAGGCAGTATCGTCACCGCAGGTCCTTCTTGTAAAGAACGATGCGCCCTGGCAGACCATCGATGAGTGGCTGAAGTACATGAAAGAGAACCCGGGGTTCAAATACGCTAGCGCTAATACTCTTGGTACCGCCAGCGTTGCGATGACGGCGCTGTCATCCGCTGCCGGTATCGAGACGAAGAACGTCCCTTTTGAAGGCGCAGCCCCATCTGTAACTGCGCTGCTCGGCGGGCATGTTCAGGGCGCGGCAGTACAGTCCTTTGAAGCGATGGCACAAATGAAGGCCGGTACAGTGCGCGCCCTCGTTAACGTCGGCAGCAGCCCGATCAAGGGGTACGAGGATGTACCGCTCGCTTCGGAGGTTTGGCCAGACGTGGAATATGACGTATTTACAGGATTGGCGGCGCCGGCAGGGGTCTGCGAAGAAAACCTCAAGATTCTGGACAAGGCATTTTCTCAGGCTCTGGAAAATCCCAAGGTGATCGAGCAGTTCGCGAACATCGGTGTAGAGCCCGCGTATGCCGGGCCAGAGGACTTTCGTGAAATTATCAAGACTTCCCATGACAAGATCGGCGCAATAGTCGAGGATACTAAGACGCCGTAACTACATTCAGCAGCCCAGTCGGAACCGATCGAGAATGTTCGATTGACTTCGCCCCAGGGATTGATTGAACTTTTGAAGTATCTGGTGTCGCGGCGGCCCGTGTATGCGGCCCGCCGCGACTCTGTATTTTCCGCCCGATGACACTATTTGAAGGCGTCGCATCAACTGCCGTAACAGGCCCTTCCTATTTAGGCATGGATGGTCTGTTTCATCCGGTACGGTCGGTGGCCGTCGGCGGCGGGTAGACATCTGATTCTGTAGCTGGGGAAATTGCGGAAACCGCGTGCGATTCGGCGGGTGGTTTCGATAATGCCGTTGTTCGTTTTCGTGGGTCCGTTGAACGATCCGTTGGTGTCGAAGTAGGCCAAGATCGCCGTCTTCCATTGTTTGACCGTGCGGGCGAGGCGGGCGACTTCGGGGATCGGGCAGGGCGGGAATGACGCGATGACCTCGTTGACGAGTTCTCGGCCCCGTTCCGGTCTGACTGTTAGATGTTGCTGAGCTTCTGGTAGCACTGCCAGGCAAGGGTAACTTCTAGCCGGGGTCCCGGCCGCGAGTTTCACGACGTGAAACGCGTACAGGACCGTGATGGTTTCGGGCAGTCGGGAGATCTGTTCAAAGAACTTCAGATAATCTACGTTGCTCAAATTTACCTTCAGTTTGGGGGCTTTCCAGCCAAGGCATTATTGCTCTCAGAGAAAGAGGTGTCCTACAGTTCTTCATCCATACACTGGTGTGAGAGAAGCGCAACGCACCACTCGGTGCCAACAGGCCTTGCACCTTTGCCCCAACAAGAAAGTCCCACCATGACAGAGACCCACAAAATTGCCGTAATAGCCGGTGACGGAATCGGGCAGGAAGTTGTCCCCGAGGGGGTCAGGGCACTCAAAGCCGCGGCAGAAGCCTTTGACTTCAAGCTGCAGACCACAGTCTTTGACTATGCCAACGGCGATTACTACCTCAAGCACGGAAAGATGCTTCCCGAGAACTGGTTCGATCAGCTCGGCGGCTTTGATGCCATCTTCTTCGGCGCCGTTGGCTCCCCGGAAACCGTCCCGGACCATATCTCCTTGTGGGGAAGCCTCCTGCAGTTCAGACGCCACTTCGACCAGTACGTCAACCTGCGCCCCGTGAAGCTACTGGCCGGCGTCAAGAGCCCTCTGGCGGACCGGGTTCCCGGGGAAATTGATTTCTACGTCGTCCGGGAAAACACCGAGGGTGAGTACTCCAGCATTGGCGGCAGGATGTTCGAAGGGACCGACCGGGAGACCGTCCTCCAGGAGACAGTCATGACCAGGATCGGGGTGGACCGCATCCTCAAATACGCGTTCGACCTCGCCGCCAGCCGTCCCAAGAAGCACCTGACGTCGGCAACCAAGAGCAACGGCATCGCGATCACCATGCCGTACTGGGACGAGAGGGTCGACGTGATGGCGCAAAACTTCAGCGACGTCAGGACCGATAGCTACCACATCGACATCCTCACAGCGAACTTTGTACTGCATCCCGAGCGGTTCGACGTGGTCGTGGCTAGCAACCTCTTCGGAGATATACTCTCCGATCTGGGACCGGCGTGCACGGGAACTATCGGCATCGCACCCAGCGGCAATATCAACCCAGAGCGCCGGTTCCCGAGCCTCTTCGAACCTGTCCACGGATCAGCCCCCGACATCGCTGGAAAGGGCATCGCGAACCCCATCGGCCAGATCTGGAGCGCATCAATGATGCTGCAGCATCTTGGCGAGGGCGCCGCGGCTGCCGCGGTGGTGCGCGCCTTCGAGAACGTCCTTGCAAGGGGGGACCTCTCGCTCACGCCTGACCTGGGCGGCAGCGGCACCACCGCACTGCTCGGGAAGACCATCGCCGACGAAATCCGTGCCGTCGCCGCCGGATGACCGCGTAGAGGACCAAGGCGGTGAGTCTTTGGACCTGCTCGGCCAGGTTGGCGACCTCGACCAGCCATGGAGCCCGAAGACATCGCCAACAGCGTGCTTCATTTTCTCGACGATCGATCCGGTTTTGTCACTGGCCAAACACTGTACGTGTGCGGGGGAAGACGGGGGCAGTGCAGGAATCTGATTTCCCGGTCCCACGCTCGAAATCCAAGAACAACGCTCTCCGGGCCGAAACCCGGGCTGCAGGCACTTACTGGAGGTCCAAATGAGAGCAGTGCGCGCAAGTAAGCCGGGAGGTCCGGAAGTACTTGAAATTTACGAGATCCCCATTCCTGTTCCTGCCCCCGGCGAGGTGCTCATCGACGTGGCTGCCGTCGGGCTCAACCGCGCAGACACACTGCAGCGCGAAGGCAACTACAAGCTTCCTGCCGGGGCCAGTGATGTCCTCGGCCTGGAAGTATCTGGCACCATCTCGGCTCTCGGGGATGGAGTCTCACATTTTTCCGCGGGCGATGAAGTTGTCGCACTCCTCATCGGCGGTGGCTATGCGGAGCACGTCGCCGTTCCTGCAGGCCAGGTTCTGAAGGCTCCGGGCGGCATTGACCTGGTGAGTGCTGCAGCCCTGCCAGAAACAATGGCCACCGTATATTCCAACCTTTTTATGTCGGCGCGGCTCGCTTGTGGCGAGACAGTACTGATCCATGGCGGAGCAGGCGGCATAGGAACCACTGCCATCCAGCTGGCGAAGGCCTTCGGAGCCAACGTAGCCGTCACGGCAGGATTGCAGGAAAAGCTGGATGCGGCTGCGGGCCTGGGCGCTGACATCCTGATCAACTACAACGACCAGGACTTTGTCGCCGAAATCAAAATAGCTACGGCCGGGCGGGGCGCCGACGTCATCCTCGACGTGGTCGGTGCAAAGTACCTGTCCCGCAATATCGACGCCCTGAACTTTTCCGGCCGACTTGTCGTCATCGGCCTGCAAGGCGGAGCGAAAACCGAATTCGACATCCGCTCCCTGATGGCCAAGCGCGCCAGTGTGATCGGCACGCTGCTGCGATCGAGACCCGTCGAAGAGAAAACGGCCATCATGGCCGCTCTGGCCGAGCACGTCTGGCCGCTCGTGGCTGCAGGTACGGTCGAGGTGCCCGTAAGCAAGACCTTTCCCCTCGCGGAGGTGGCTGCCGCCCACAGCTACTTCGACTCGGGCACCCATATCGGCAAAGTACTACTTACGGTCTAGCCGTAGAGACGGCCATGGGATCACGTGTAGCGTCCAAACGTTGCGACCCGGCCGGACCGAGGTGAACACTGACGCCGCCTCCATGATCACCGGGCACACACGCTTGCCATAGACGGGAGGCTACACCATCCGTTAAAACGATCCGGTCCATCCGATCTGCCCGAACCATCTTTCCTAGGAGGATCTTCATGACAAGCATAGACACCATTAGAACCGCCCGCCGTTGTCGGCTCGGGCTACATGGCCAGGGAATCGCCCAAGTCCTGGCGATGCATGGCTACAAAGTCGCGCTGGGCGACGTCGACGGTGAGACAGCCGAGCGGGCGCATGTCCGTCTCGTCGAACAGGCTCGGGGGTTCGAGGCCCGCGGGCTGTTTCCGGAAGGGGCCTCCGAGGTCATCGGGGGAAACCTCGCCGCTGCCGGCAGCATAGAAGAAACCGTGGCCACGGCGGACTACATCGTCGAAGCCGTTCCCGAAGAACCCACATAGAAGGCCGGTATCCTCCGCAGGATCTCGGCCGCCGCACCGCCCACTGCGCCGGATCCCTCCAGAAAGAGAAGGCACTGCGGAAGCTCATGCCTGAGCCCATCCGCGCAGACGAAGCCTACGAACGCGGCGCGGTCACCAACTACACCCGCGACGAGAACGCACCCCGCGTCCAGGCAGCCGATCAGATCCTCCGCCGGATCGAAGCAGAGCAGATGCTGCGCCGCCGACTGCCCGAACCCGCGGCCACGGCCACGGCCCCGGACGGCCTGCCGGCATGGATGGCCCCAGCCGACGTCATCACCCACCAGGACACCCCGGCCCTATGGCGCAAGGAACTCGAAGGACGCCGCGAAGTCATGTCCCAGGAGGTCAACCGGCTCGGATCCCAGCTGGCCGCAGAACCGCCGGCATGGGCCAAAGCACTCGGGCCCGTACCGTCGGACACGCAAAAGCAGCAGCAGTGGCGGGACCTGGCTGTGGAAGTCAAGTCCTTCCGCGACACCTACCGGATCCCGGAAACGGAAACGACAGTCCTGCCCGCCGAGTACACCGAAAAGGGAACCGGTGCCGAGCTGGCCGCCCGCGTGACAGCCATGCACAAATACTCCGCACAGACCGCGAAGGAGCCGCTGTCGCCCGACGACGCCAAGCTCATGGCCGAGGCCGCCGAGGTCCAGGCAACGGTGGCCACCGAGCTAACTCCGGCAGAGCGTGTCGTGGACGTACTGCGCGAGGAACGCTCCCAGGACGTCACCCTGACGCCGGAGCAGGAACGGGATGAACACGTTGCCGCTACGGCCCGCAAGGTCCGGGAGAACCTGAAAGCACGCCAGAGTGAACAGGCGCCGGAGCAGGCTCCGGAAGCCGTTAACGAGGCGTTGAAGGACATTGCCTCACGCAGGGAGGCAGAGCGCTCCACCGGCGAAGCTGCTGGCGAGGAAGCCAACAAGTCATGGCAGGACCGGTTGGCCGCGGCACGACAGAAGCAGCCTGCGGCCAGCCATGACTTTGCCGAGAAACTGGCCCAGATCCGTAAGGCCCAGGAAGACCAAGTCGCGGAGGAAACACAGCGGAAGGCTGCACGCCGCGGACCCAGCGCCGGACCCGAACAAGGCCGCCGCGGCCCCACGCTAGGACGCTGACCTGTTCGCCGAATTGATCAGAGCCAAAAAGAAGTGCGCGACGCAGACACAGCGACGAACATTCGACCCTTGGCCTGATGAACAGCGTGCCATGGTCCAACTTCGAACAACAGGCCCGGAAGTCAACAGCGGACAAAAGCCCACAGAACAGAAGACACCCACGACTGGCGCCTGCGCCAAGCCCGGCTCCTGCCCAGCAGGCCGTCTGCGATCAGCAGCAGGCTGACCGGTCGCGCCGACCGTCCTGGGGTGGCGCTGCGTAACGGAGGACCGCCAGTATTGCCGTTTCGGGCGGCCCTTGATCGATAGGATCAAACGCATGACTGACGCACGTGACCTCGCCCTCCCCACCGGCTACACCGACCTCCTTGGCGAGCTCAAGAACCGCGTCCGCGCCGCCCGCACACAGGCGCTACGGACCGTCAACACCCAACTCATAGCGCTGTACTGGTCCATCGGAAACGACGTAAGTGCACAGCAGGACATCCAGGGCTGGGGGAGTGGTGTCATCAAAAGACTGGCCGAGGACCTTCGTGCGGAGTTCCCCGAGATGAAGGGATTCTCCCCCCGAAACCTCCAGTACATGACCACCTTCGCCAAAGCCTGGACGGGGACCTCAATTGCGCAACAGGCTGTTGCGCAATTGCCGTGGGGCCACATCACTGTGCTACTGGACAAGGTCAAGAGCCAGAAGGACCGGAACTGGTACGCATCGGCGGCGGTCGAGTACGGGTGGTCCCGCAACGTCCTGATGAACATGATCATGAACAAGACCTTGGAACGCACAGGAGCAGCACCCTCGAATTTCGCGCAACAGCTTGTTGCGCAAGACTCCGAGCTTGCTCAACAGGTGGCGAAGGATCCCTACAACTTCGAATTCCTCGGCCTCTCCGGTGAAGTGGCGGAACGCGACCTCGAAAATGCCCTCACCAGCAGGATCACCGAAACCCTCCGAGAACTGGGCCCAGGATTTGCCTTCGTCGGCCGCCAGGTCCACTTCGATGTTGACGGGGACGATTTTTACGTAGACATGCTGTTTTTTCACATCGAGCAGCTCCGGTACGTCGTCATCGAACTTAAGACCGGCAAGTTCCAGCCCGAATTCGCCGGGAAACTCAACTTCTACGTCGCCCTCGTGGACGACGTGCTCCGACGCGACCACCACAACGAAACCATCGGCATCCTCATCTGCGGCACTAAAAATGACCGCAGCGTCCGCTACAGCCTCGGGCGCTCCACGTCACCCATGGCCATTGCCGCCTACACGTTCGACAAACTTCCCCCGGCCGAACAGAAAGCACTACCCAACGAGGGACACATTGTCGCCGCCCTCGAATGGGCCGAACCGGACTCCGAGTTGATACAAAGCGACTAGAAAGGCTTCGCCGGTCGGCATTTGCTCCATGCCAATCCCCAGTTCCGGCGCAACCGAAGCCGGCGAACGTCCCGAGGAGATCACCAGCGCAACGGCATCGGCTTTGAACTCATCGGAATAGGTTGGTCGAGCAGACATGGGCACAATCCTTTCAAACTGTGTCTCACATCAGTAGTACACCTCAGACTTTGGTTCGACGGTTTCGAAAGTACTCAGGTCACCGCCGGTGTTGGCCAGAAACGTGGCGCCCGGCACGGGCCCGAATCCGGGCATGCTCAGCAGGATCTCCGCATCGATGCTGTTGATCTGCTCGGCCAGACGAACGACCAGGGCCGAGCCTGTGCTCTGGGTTGGCAGGACTGTGTGCTGGGCGTTCGCGGCGTCGACGGCTTTTACTGCCATGGCGACGCTGTTCCGGCAGCCACGTTTCCTCAGCCATCCCGTGAGCCGGGTCAGTCCGATCCGGCGGATGCCCTCCGGGGTTTGGTAGCCGCCCAGGAGGATCAGGGGCGCCTTCTTGGAGTAGTCGAACGCCCGCTCGAGTGCCGGGAAATATTCCAGCAGTGTGGCCCGGAGGCGGTTTATGGACCGGACCCGGTCACAGATCAGGTCGGTGCGGCGGGCGGTGAGCAGGCGCAGGTTACTTTGATTTCTTGCATCTCTTGTATCGCTTTCTGTATCAGCGTTCGCCGACGGCTGCTTGAGCCTTCTCGTTTGCCTCACGGATCTGGTCTGTCATGTCTGTGTAGAACTCGTCGTTGGGGTCCTTGACGCCCCAGCCGCGGCCGAGATTTTCGATGTAGCCGCACCAGTGCCATCCGATGATCCACGGTTCGGCGGCGACTCGAGCCAAGCCGTTGGCGTAGTCTGCACCGCGTTCGGCCTGGGTCTCCATATCGCTCGTGCGGTGCGGGTTCATCTCCGTGGGGACCCAGTTGCCGATGTCTGCGATCACGACCGGCTTGCCCGTGAGCTCGTGCCAACCACGGAGGTCTTCAATCATCGTGGAGTACTCTTCGTCGGACTTTCCGGTGAAGTACTGGACGGAAAGAACATCGATGAAAGGGACCATTGCGCGCAGGGCTGCTTCTGGGATGCCTTTATTGCCGTTGTACCGGTCCCCGAGGATCAGGTGGTTGGGGTCGTAGCGCCGGATGGCCTCGGTGATTGTTTTGTAGTACTGCGTGGCCACGTCGAACAGTTTATGATCGTGTTCTTCTTGCGTCAGGCCCTCGAATCCGGGCCAGAATCTGCCGGCAGCGTGGGGCAGCCAAGCGGGAATGTCAACGAGAAAGTAACCGATGAGGTTCGTGCTGTTCTTGTGATCGGACACCATACGGCGGGCTATCCAGTCGGCATACTTCTGGAAGTCTTCGCCAAAGACGTCCCTGAACGCCGGGTGGCCGTTCCAGTCTTCAATCTCTTGCGCACGGATCTGCACAACGTACGGGAATCCGGAGTCAAGTAGATGCTGGTCCGGCCACGGGGAGGAGTGGCCCAGATCGACCGGGTCGCCGAACCAGTCCAGCGCTTCCCCCCATCCGCCGCTGATGTACTGGGAGGTCCAACCGATGGTATTGAAGTTCAGTTCTTGCAGATCCCGGACAACTCCCTTGGTCCAGGCTTCGCGTGTGCCGTACTTGCGCTCGAAGATTTCTACGTTGTGCGGGTAGCGAAGGTCAGAGTCGTCCAGGTGGTTGAGCGCGAGAGAGATGAACGGCTTGCCCTGGGGGTCGATGAAGCTCCAGGCTCCGGTCTCGTTCTGACCTACCTGAAAGAACGAACGGGGTGCCGATGTATTTGATGACATTGCTGGTGATTTCCCTTCGATTTCTTGGCGCTGTTACTTCTTGCTGAGCGAAACGGCAGCGATGATGATGAGTCCCTTGATGATCTGCTGGACCGAGGAATCCACGCCCATGAGTACAAGGCCGTTGTTCATCATGCCGATGATCAGGGAGCCTGCGAGGGCGCCGATAATGGTGCCGCGCCCACCGAAGAGGCTCACGCCGCCAAGGATCACTGCCGCGATGACGTCAAGTTCGAGCCCGACGCCGACGTCGGGACGTGCCGCGTGGGCTATTCCGGTGAAAAGGAGGGAGGACAGTCCGACGAGCCCGCCGGTGATGACAAAGGAAAGGATGATTGTGCGCTGGGTGTTTACGCCCGTGAAGCGGGCTGCCTGGGGGTTGCCTCCGGTGGCGAAGACCCGCAGGCCGAAGACGCTTTTATGGAGGATTATGACCCCGAGGGCAACGATTACCACCGTCCAGACGACGGCTATTGGAATTCCAAGGATGTTGCTGTCACCGAAGATGCTGAAGAACGGACGATTAGCGATGAGCACAGGTCGCGTATCTGTGATGATCAAGGCGATTCCGCGTGCAACACCAAGCATGCCCAACGTTACGAGGAAGCTGGGCACCCCTAATTTGACGGTAAGTAAGCCGTTGATGAATCCAAATATCACTCCCACCGCAATGGCGGCCAGCGCTCCCAGGAGCCAGAAGTTGGAGATGTACTGCAGGGCTAGGCCGGAAACCATTCCACACAGGGCGAAAACGCTGCCTACTGAGAGGTCGATCTGTGCGTTGACGATGACAAAGGTCACACCGACGGCGATGATCGACACGATGGCTGTCTGTCGGCCGACGTTGGCGAAGTTCTGGGCGCTGAAGAACACCGGAGAGGCGATCGAGAAGAACGCCACCAACGCCACCAGTGCGATGTAGACAAAATATTCGCGGATGAAATTTCCCGCTGATCTGCCGCTCCACAGCGGCCGCACAAATCTAGTATTGGTCGCGCTCATGGCTCTCTAGAACCCTCTCGTTGAGTCTTGAATAGATATATTGATCAGTCGTATCGCTTGTTACTTTTTCCGGCTCGCTCATCGAGGTGGACGTCATGAAGTAGATTTCGTCGCAAAGTTCCTGAAGCTCGACGAAGTCCGACGAGGCAACAACAATTGCGGCCCCCTCTTCTGCGAAGCGATGAATCACCCGGTAGATTTCCTGCCTCGCCGCCACGTCGACGCCCTGTGTCGGCTCGTCCAGGAGAAGCACCTGCATCCCTGGTTGCATCCATTTGGCGAAGACGACCTTCTGCTGGTTTCCGCCGGACAGGGACTGTACAGGGCTGTCGATGGAGCTCGTCTTCACCTGGAGCGTGTCCACCAGTCCGTGAATCAGTGTGCGCGCGGCCTTGTTGTCGACCAGCCCGCCTTTACGCAAGGCCTTGTAGTGGGCGAGCGTTAGGTTACGTTGGATCGAGTGCTGCAGGATTATGCCGGACCGGTGCCGGTCCTCGGGCACCAGTGCGACCCCTGCATGCAATGCTTCCCACGGGTGCTTAAAACGCACGAAACGACCATCGAGCGTGATCTCTCCTGCTGTGCCCCGGCGCACACCTCCGATCGTTTCCAGCAGCTCTGTCCGCCCCGTTCCGATCAGACCGGCGATGCCGACAATCTGACCGGCAGAAGCCGTGAAGCTGATGTTGGAGAACCGGTCGCCCGCCAGACTTGAAACCTGCAGTTTCGGCCCGGACGACGAAGTGGTCGTCAGCTCCGGGTGCGTGTAGCGGTCGAAATCCTCCTTCGCCGGGCCGGGCTCATCCGGCTCGGTCCCAGTGATTTCGCGGACCAGAGATTGCATCTCCATGTCGGCTACGTCCGCCGTAAGTACTTTCCGCCCGTCTCGGATGATCGTCACGCGATCGGCGAGTTCGAACACTTCGGTCAGGCGGTGAGTAACGTAGATAATGCCCACGCCGGATTTTTGAATGTCCCGGATGCTCTTGAAAAGCAGCAGTTGGTCCGCTTTAGTCAGGGTGGATGTGGGCTCGTCGAGCACGAGCACGCGGGCGTCACGGTGTATGGCTTTGGCGATCTCAACGAGTTGCCGCGATGCCACCGAGAGGTTTTCGACCAGTTCTTCCGGGGGCAGATGAAGGCCGAGGCTGTCGGTGAGTTCCTTCGCGATGCTGTTCATTTTCTTCTTCTGAACGAGTCCGAGCGCGTTACGGATTTCGTTGCCGAGGAAAATGTTCTGAGCCACCGAGAGGCACGGAACGAGGCTCAATTCCTGAAAGACGGTCGCGATGTCAGAGTGGGAGCGTTCCCGCCCGTCGACCTCAACCGTTCCTTCGTCTTGGGGCTGCACCCCGTCAAGGATCTTGATGAGTGTCGACTTACCGGCTCCATTGGGGCCGAGAAGGGCATGGACTTCACCCGCCCGCAACTCAAAGTCGACGTCCTTGAGAGCGTATATTCCGTTGAATGCTTTACTTACTCCCTGGGCTACGAGAACGGTTTCACCTGCGGGGTGTTCGACTGGAATCGCTTCGGCGTGAGCATTCATGCCCTTATCCTTCCTGTAGTCCGCGTACGGTTTCTGGTCATTTGAATTGCTAGCCGCAGATGCCTGAAGACTTGCAGGCGTCGAGGACTTCCTGTGGCGGCTTCGTGTGGAAGATCGACTCATAGCTCTTAAGCAGGTTGCCGGGAGTCACAGCCACAGGGGGAAGGGCAACCCAGGCAGGGACCTTGTTCCCGATGAGTGCGTTGGCCGCGGCCAGCGCTTCCGCTACTCCCTGGTCATACGGCTGTTGGGCACCGATCGCTTTGATGTATCCGCCGCTGGCCATTTCCACCGCAACCTCTGTTCCCAGGTCGATGGTGGTGATAGGGATGTTCACGCCCGCGTTCCGGAGGGAAGCAACGGATTGCATTGCCGGGGAGTCCCAGATGACGAACAGGCCCTTGACGTCCGGGTTGGCGGTCATGAAGTTGGCAGCAACGGGCCCGACCGCGTTGGTGTCTGTGAAACTGACGGTCTTTACCTTGACGTCGGGGCGGTTTTGTTTGAACCACTCCGTGACACGCAGGGTGCGTTGGTTCGTAGTGTAAAAGTCCACACCGTAATCCACGATCCCGGCGGCGCCGTTTTGCGGAATGTACTTGGAGAGCCCCGCAGCCGCAATTTCGCCGTTGCCCTGATTATCCGGAGCAACCACAGCCTGGTAGTCGGCAGGATATGTCAGGCCGGACGCCGGCATGTGGATGAAGATCAGTTTGATGCCGGCAGCCGCAACCTTTTTATACGTCGCGGCTGTGGCCACATCGTCCGTGGGGATGCTGATGATGGCATCAGGCTTCTTCGTGATGAGGTTTTCAAGGTCAGATATCTGCTGCTGGACTTTGAACTTCGCATCGGTCACGCCGACGACCTGCACGCCGAGGCCGGTGAGTGTTTTCTGAATGCCTTCGATGGTCAAACGGGACCAGTCGATGTCCATGGTGTTCATCGAGATGCCCACAGAGAACTTTCCGTCAGCGACCTTCTTTTTGTCCGCGTCGCTGAGTTGGAGTTTGTCGACGAGGGCTGGTTCCTCACCGTTCTTTCCCTTGCCGACGATGCCGGCCGGGGCGATCGATGCGGCATCTACCACGACAGCTTTCCCGTCGGAAGCGCTTGATGTGCCGTCGGAGGCGTCGGACGAGCATCCTGAAAGGAGGAGCGCGAAGGCGGTGAGCAGACCTGCGCCTGCGGCAATTCTCTTCTTACTGCGTGTCATGATCCGTGTTTTCCTTCTCTTGTGGGCAGGCCTGGTGCGGGATGCGCATTACCCGGTGAAATCCGGTGTGGGTTGGGTAAAAAGATTCTTGAGGTCATTCCTACTGATTTCGGCTGCCTCTCGAGGATGGCCGTCATAGTAATCAAGTTCCACCATGAGTCAGCTGTCGTAGTCTGCTTTCCGAATGGCCCCGACAATGCCCGGGAAACGGCCATGTCGCCGTTGGTGCGATAATCACATCCCTGACGCTGGTGACGCCGCCTGGGGCGGCTACGCCGCCGCCCAGGCAATAGCCGGATAGCCGACTTTCGTCGCAACCTCCACGGAGAGAGGACACGGACTGGGCCGCGTCACTGCCAATGGCCCGGAATGGGGTCAGGCCGTGGTTCGAGGTGTTGCGGGCGCAGAGCCGCCGATTGCTGCTCCGTTCTGTGCCCGAGCGGAAGTTATTCGCGACCGAAGAAGTCCAGGTAGGCTGCCGCCAGGGCCTCAGGGTCTTCTTCTGCAAGCTGGTGCCCCCACGGCAGGATGACTCCGCGAACGTCTTCAGCGACTTCTCGCATCTGCCGCTCGTTGTCTGCGCCGATAAAGTACTCGCTTCCGACGGCCAGCACGGGCATTTTAAGTTTTGTCTTTGCTGACTCGCGGTTCTGATCAGCATCATCGAGTGTTGCGCGGTAAATCGCGAGCATGCTCCTCAATCCACCAGGCGACGAGTAGCAGCGCACGTACTCGTCCAGAGCGTCAGGGGTGATGGCCTGCGGGTTGTGTGTTTCATGTTTGATGAAGTAATTGAAGTACTCCCGTTCCTTACCTGTGATCAACAGTTCCGGGAAGTCAGGGACGCTGTAGAAGTTGATGTGCCAGAGCCAGACATAGGTGCTGACGTTTTCACGGGTGAGGAAGGAGTAATCTTCGAGCCCGAATCCGGGGAGGATCATCTCCTGGTATACGAGCTTCTTGACCCGCTCAGGGTACTGAGCTGCGACCTGGTAGGCGGTCGAAGCCCCCCAGTCTTCTCCGACGAGGTTGAAGGTCTCGTATCCGAGGTGTGTGGCCAGCTGTGCGATGTCCTCTGCCATATTCTTCATGTCGAACCCGTCCTGCGGGTGCTCCGAATCGCCGAGGCCCCGAAGGTCTGGGGCGATGACCGTGTAGTACGGGGTCAGCAGCGGGATGACGCGGCGCCAGTGGTAGGAGGTCTTCGGCACCCCGTGCAGCAGAAACAGCGGTTCACCTTCACCGGCGATTGTGTAATGCAGCCGCACACCGTTGACGAATGCTCTACCGTGCTTAGCGGGTACTCCGTTGTGGTCCTGAATGATTTCCACGATTACTACTCCTTTGTTGTGCTTGTGGTCAGTACAGTGGGGCAGCGATTATTTGCTGCCGTTAGTGGCTTGGCTGGCTTTGACGAGCTCAGCAGGAGGGTCCTGGTGGTAGACCTGTTTCCAGGCATCCAGGACGTTGTTCTGGAGCACCGGAACCGAAGGAAAGGCAACCCAGTTAGGGACGCTGCCGCCCAGAAGAACCTTGATGGCCATATCTGCTTCAGCAAGCCCCTGGTCGTAGGGCACCTGAGCGCCTAGGGCTTTGATATTTCCGCCTGTTGCCAGATCCATGGCAACGTCGGATGCAATATTGACTGCGGTGATCGGGACGTTTTTGCCCTGGGCGCGCAACGCCTGGTCAATGCCCACGGCGGGGACTTCCCATTCCGTGAACATTCCCTGCACATCAGGGTTGGCGGTGAGGAAGTTTCCGGCGTCCTTCCCGGAGTTCGCGGGATCGAGGAATTCGGTGGTCTTGATCTTTATATCGGATCGGTTCGCCTTCATCCAATCAACGAATCCCTTCATGCGTTCCTTAGTCACGAAGAAATCGACACCGAAGTCCAGCACGCCGACTGTGCCGCCTTTCGGGATGAACTTGGCGAGGGCCTGAGCGCAGACTGCGCCGTTTCCCTGGTTGTCGGAGGACACCATGCCCTGGTAGTCGTCGGGATACTTAAGTCCCTTGGGGACGTTGTCCATCATGATCAGCTTGATACCCGCGGCGCCAATCTTGCGGTAGGCCTCGGCTGTTGCCGTGTCATCAACGGGGATGCTGATAATGGCGTCAGGCTTCAGCTGGATCATGTTCTCGATGCCGGAAACCTGCTTGGTGACATCAAAGTTGGGGTCAACAACACCGATCACTTCTGCGTTGTATTCCTTGAGCCGGTTCTTGATCGCCCGTACCTGCTCGGTCGACCATTCGATGTTCATGGTCTGCATCACAATGCCCACGCGGAACTTGCGTTCCCTTGCCTTAGCTACTTCGTCGTCAGTCAGTTTGATCTGATCGAGAGTGCCTGACTTGACGCCGTTCGGACCCAGGCCGACTATTCCGCTGGGTATGAGCTCTTTGGCGGTGACGTTGGCCAGCGGGTCTCCCGATCCGGTGGACCCGGCACCACCGGATCCAGTGTCCGAGCTACATCCGGTGAGTAGTGAAGTGATTGACGCCAATGCGACCATAGCGACTGCGGCTGATCTTCTCATGTTCTAGTTCCCTTTCAGGCGGTCTACGTTGACCAGGACCGTTGCCTCTCCCTGTCCCGGGCCGGGGACCCGTGGGACTCCTTAGGCAACTTATGACGAATATCGTCATTAGCTGTGAGCGTATCGGCTTCTTATGTGAGATGCAACACTTTATGTGGTGTGGGAGGCGCCTTTTCTCCATTGCTGTCGATGAAAGTTGCTGTAGTGTCGATCTATCCCAAAGAGTTTGGTGAGTACGCATCGCGGACCGACTGCCGCCTCAAGAAAGGATCATGATGATCGGGCGCAACATCCCCCCTGGCCTGGGCGCCAGCGAATTGTTCCAGCTACTGCGCGACGGTGTACCGCGCACCCGGAGCCAATTGGCGGCTTCCACAGGAGTGGCACGATCGACGATAGCTCTGAGGCTCGACGAGCTTCTCAGTCTCGGCATGGTCTCACCGGTCGGAGAGACTTCTTCCACAGGCGGCCGTCCGTCCGCCCTGGTTGCGATGAACCCAGGAGCACGCGTCGTGATAGCTGCCCAGTTCGGGGCAACCCAGGGTACTGTCGCCCTGATCGACGTTGGATCGACCGTCATCTCCGAGCACAAGGAGACGTTGGATATAGGCGTAGGACCAGTACCAGTACTTATTTGGTTCCTCGATGTGGCCGAGCGGCTACTGTATGAAGCGGGAAGACCAGAAAGCGACCTCGTGGCGATCGGGATCGGCCTCCCCGGGCCGGTTGAACATGAAAGCGGACGTCCGAAAAATCCGCCAATCATGCCCGGCTGGCACAACTTCGATGTACCGGCGTTCGTGCGTTCCCGCTTCGAGGTTCCAGTCCTCGTCGACAACGATGTCAATGTCATGGCGCTGGGAGAAAGAGCCGTCGCCGGCCCGGAAGCCGACTTTATGATCCTCGTAAAGGTCTCGACCGGTATCGGCTCCGGGATCATTAGCGAAGGGCAGTTGCAAAGAGGAGCACGGGGTACGGCCGGCGACCTCGGCCATATCCAACTCGCTGCCCACGACGACGCCCTATGTGCCTGTGGAAACTTCGGCTGCTTAGAGGCAATCGCCGGAGGCAGTGCCATTGCCACAAAACTGCGTGACCAGGGTCTCGATACACACTCCGTTCAAGACATCGTGACCGCAGCCATATCTGGAAATATGCTCGCCATACAAGCCCTTCGTCAAGCGGGGCGGGATATCGGAGAGGTTCTCACCACCTGCGTAACACTTTTCAACCCCTCGCTGATAAGCATTGGCGGCTCACTTGCCAATGCAGGGGAACACCTCATTGCTGGCATCCGGGAGGTCGTGTATGCACGGTCTAAACCCATCGCGACCGAGCACCTCTCGATCAACCGTTCAAAAGCCGGCGAAAAAGCGGGAGTTCTCGGCGCAGGGATCATGGCCATCGACTGCGCGCTGTCGCCTGAGGGGATCAACAGGATGTCAGAACGAAGCGGCGCCAACGCCGCCGTGTAGTGCAAGCCTGGACACCAGTTGATTGAGTCCGTTGGGGGTTTTCGAGGCGGGCGTCCGCAGTGGATCCTGAGGCGGGGGACTTCAGGGTTCTTGCCTTCGATCCAGACGACCGGCACCTCCGTCCGCGTGACTTCGATTGGACGCTTCCCGGCCACGCCGCATGACCACGGTGGGGCGCCCCGGCGCGGTCAGGGATACCGAGCGGCTCTACCTTGAAGCGAAAGGCACTCAGAGCAGGGGTGACTTGGTCATCGTTACGCGCAATGAGGTCTATCACGCCCGTCAGTATCCGGGGCTGTGCAGGATGGGCGTGTGGTCCGGGATGCGGATGACCACGGACGGGTTAGTGGATCCTAACGCGGGAACTTTCAGGATCCTTCCGTTCAATCCAGACGATGGGCAACTCCTCCCGCGTGACTTCGAGTGGACGCTTCCCGGCCACGCCAAGTGATTGACGACAGAGAGCGCCCGCCGTTGTCCGCGGGACGGCCGCCGCACCAAAGCCCCCATCAGAGGGGGAGCAGCACTTGGATGGTTTCTGAGGGGCGCTTCGCTCCGCCGTGGGGACGGAAAATTTGGCCGCGCCACGTCTCTTCCCCGGGATCTCTGGTGCTGCCAGACGCTCTCGGGACACACTTGATGTGTGTGTTTCGGTCGACCCCGATTCTTCTATGGTGCCGGTGAGCCTGTGGGCTAGTTTGGCGGTGGAGGGCACAGCTTTGTTGTCCGCGGGACCGTGGACTGTTGCCTTTGAGCACGAATGTCAGATTTGTTGGTTTACCCGCCCTCCCCGGAACGCATGCACCTTGATTCCTGCCGAAACGACTGGGAAGGGTGATCCGAGATGGAAGTGATCCACCCGCGGTGCGCGGGTATTGATATTCGAAGAAGGATGCGAAGGTCTGCGTCCGTGTCCAGGGCCGGGGGGCAAGGGCAACCGCGTCGACGGTCACGACCTGGGGTGCGATGACGGGACAGATCCTGGACCGCAAGGAACACCTGACCACCTGCCGGAACGCGTACTTCCTCTTTCCGCGCCACCCGCCACGAGGCACTCGCTGACTGGACATCGGCCGAGCTCGTAACCGGCACTTGGACCACACTCCCCGACGCCACCGGTCGTCCTGGAGTGCTGATCCTAGACATAAACAATCAAGCCACAGACGCGGAACTGGCCATCAAGAGTTCCGGCACAGGGACAAGCCTCAGTTATGGCTACCGCAATCCTGAGTCAACTGACGTCCTGAACTTCACCCGGCCCTAAACCGGAGATGCCTCGCATGCGGCAAAGCCCGCGATTCTAGTGCTTGTACCCTCAGGAGACCCGCCCTGCACAGTCACGTCACCTGCGCCGACGACGGCTGCGGGCTTGCCAGCCCGCGTCTGTGTAATTGTCCAGACACCGTCAGGACAAACTGAGCAGCGAGGAAGCTCGGATGTGTGGCGTGGCGCGGCGCGGGAGATGTGTTCACAGTCCAAGCAGTGCTTGCTTTGCCCCAGCTCCCGGATCGGGTCTCCTAGGTACTCGTCATTTAATGGCTCTAGTAGTTGCTGCCCTCGATCTGTTTCGTGCTGAACCGAACGGGCGAGGCAGGGGCACTGTGGAGGGTCAGGAGAGCAGTTCGAGCTCCCAGTCCTTGACGTCGGCCACCGGGGCAAACAGGCTCGCGTCCAGCTCATCGAGTGGCCGGCCGTTTTTGACCCGGTCAGGCCAGTCCCTGTTGCCCAGGGCCGCCTTGCCCAGGGCCACCACGTCGGCGGCGTGGTCAACCAGCATTGACACTGCAGTCTCGGGGTCATCCAGGTGGCCGTTGGCGATCACCGGCAGCCCGGAGTGCTGCTTGGCCAGGGCGGCCAGTGAAGGGCCCTGGTCGCCGAAGGCCGGGGCGTAGGCTTTGTACTCGGTGGTGTGGAGGAAATCGACGCCCGTGGCGGCCAGGGTGGAGAAGATCACTTCCGCTTCCTCGGCCCCGCCGGCCCACCGGTGGTCGTGGTCACTGACCTTGGACTGGGAAATCCGGATGCCGACGGTCATGTCCGGCCCGACGGCATCGCGAACGGCGCGGGCGATTTCCGCGGGGAAACGCACTCGGTTCTGCGCGGAGCCGCCGTACTCGTCGGTGCGAAGATTGAGGTAGTCCGTGAGGAACTGGTCCAGCAGGTAGCCGTTGGCGCCGTGTATTTCCACACCGTCGAACCCGGCCTCCTTGGCGCGCAGCGCAGCGGCTACGAAGCCCTGGCGAACTTCCTCCATCTGCTCACGGGTGATTTCCACGGGCACCCGGTAGGGGCCCTCGCCACGGTAGAAGTCCAATTGCTCCCCCTTGGGGGCGACCGCGGAAGGGCCGATCGTGCTGTCTCTGAAGCGGTTACCTTGCGCCTGCGACCCGGCGTGCATGAGCTGGGCGAATATCGTGGACCCGGCTGCATGGACGGCGTCGACGACCGTGGCCCAGGACCGGGCCTGATCATCCGTGGCAAGGCCAGGCTGGTACAAGTAGCCCTGGCTGTAAGCGCTGTCAGGGTAGATCCCTTCAGAGATTAGCAACGCGAAGCCGCCCCGGGCAAAAGCCTCGTAGTAGGAGACCATCTTCTCGGTCACCAGCCCATCCTCAGTTGCGCTGATACGGGTCATTGGGGCCAGGGCCACACGGCTGGCCAACTGCGTAGAACCGATCTGCAGGGGCGACCAGAGCGGGTTGAGGTTCGTCATGGTAATTTCCTTAGATTCGTGGACGGTGCCGGTCTTAAGCACTTACCCAATCGATTGGTATAGCCGGATGGCCGGTAACGAGTGAATTATGTGGACACTGACTTTGGTTGGGGGACTGAAGCGCTCACAGCTGGAGGCCAAGGTTTCCCAGCCTGAATGACATGCGCTCTATCCTAAGCCAAAAGGCAAGTACGACACCCTTCGTAGTACGAGATTTATCGTACAATGAGTTCAGAGTCAACGGGCAAAACCAGGGAGATCGATATAAAAGTGCGCACCCTTGCCCACCCCAGCCGGGGCGAGTTGCAGCTGGATGCGGTCCTTTCCGCTTTGTCGGATCCAATACGACGCCAGATTGTGAGTCAGTTGGCGGACGTCCCAGGCGAGCAAGCCTGCAGCGCCTTTCAGCTACCGGTCAGCAAATCAACCTCCACGCATCACTTCCGAGTTCTGCGCGAAGCCGGCGTGATCGAACAGCACTATAGGGGCACCGCCATACTCAACTCGCTGCGAGCAGCGGACCTCGAAGCGCAATTTCCAGGGCTGCTTCGGGCGGTCCTACAAGTCGGCATCAAGGAAGCACCATCTTCCGCCACTGCCACTGCCACCGCCGGCGAGTCGCAGGCCCGCCATCCCAACGCGAAGGCATAAAGCCTGCAGCGTCTCCCACGAGCTAGTTTCCGAACGCCGATAACGGACCTTATGTAAAGCTGAATCCGGCGAATCGCATCTGGTGCGAATTCGACGGACTTTGTCCTTTCTCAATTTAGTTGGCCATTTTCGCAACTTACCTGGCCACCTACGGATTTCTGGGGTTTGTCTCAGTTAATCTGGCCACCATGGATGCTGTTAGCC
>NZ_JAMXBG010000014.1:0-115953 GCF_023913835.1 Pseudarthrobacter raffinosi
CATGTGGGAGGCGCCCACCGCAGGCGCCAGACCTGAAGCCCTCCGCCGGGTGAAATATACCTACGCAAATGTCAGCGTCCCGCGGACGCCTATGGATCCCCAAACAGTCCTCTCCGCGGCTCGGGGAGGCCAGCATGTTTAGCCTTAACCCGCCGCCGACCGCCTCTATTGTCATTTGTACCTACACCGCGAAGCGTTGGGACCTGCTACTGGATGTCATCGAGTCCGTCCGGGCCCAAACGGTCGCGCCCCAGGAGGTCCTGGTGGTCATTGACCACAACGAGGCTCTGTATGAGCGGCTCATCGAAATCGTGGACAACGTGACAGTAGTTGAAAGCTCTGGCCCCCCGGGGCTCTCAGGCGCACGAAATACCGGGGTGGGCCTGGCAGACGCCGACGTCGTGGCTTTCTTGGACGACGACGCCGAAGCCGCGCCGGACTGGCTGGAGCGGCTGCTCGCCCTCTATGACGATCCTGATGTCCTGGCCGTCGGCGGCCGCGTGGAACCGGTGTGGGAAACGGGCCGTCCGGGCTACTTCGGTGAAGAGCTCGACTGGATCGTAGGATGCAGCCACCGCGGAATGCCCAANTTTCAGGCTCGAAGTCCTCCGCCAGGTGGGCGGATTCAATGTCTCCCTCGGCCGGCAAGGCACGAAACCGCTCGGGTGCGAGGAGACCGAAATTTGCATCCGCTCCAAGATGGGCTCACCCGGGTCACGGATCGTCTACGAGCCGGCCGCTCTGGTTCGTCACCACGTCCCTGCCGACAGGGGAACCATCCCCTACATGTTGTCGCGTTCCTGGTCCGAAGGTATCTCCAAAGCCCAGGTCAGCCAGATCGTTGGCCACAAGCGGGCACTCGGCCCTGAGCGGCGATACGTCCGGAGCGTACTGCCACGGGCCGTTTTTTCCGGGATTCGTGATTGGGGCCGGGGATCAAACCCCCAGGGCTTGGGCCGCGCTGGTGCGGTGATGGCCGTTCTGGCCTGCACTGCCGCTGGCTATCTGCGAGGGCGCCGGATCGCGCATATCGAGGGCCGCGCATCGGCCGGGACAGCGCTCGTAGGCACACCCTGGAGGGAGGTCCAGTGAGCGAACGCGTCGACGAACTTAGCCCGGTCGCGGGGCGGGCTGCCCTGAAGCTGGCCCCCGCCATGGAGTGCGCCTTTGCCGCCGGAGTGCTTTCCCTGCCTCATTCCTGATCGATAGGGTGGGCTGGGACGCCGACCCATGTTTCGCCGTCGGGTACGTTGCTCAACACTGCCGCCCCCATGCCAACAGTCGCGTAGGACCCCACTGAAGTCCGTGCGCGGACGCTGGAATTCAGTCCCAGGTAGGCCGCCCGGCCGATCCGGACTCCGCCGCCCAGCGACACACCGGCGGCGAACGTCGCGAAGTCCGCCACGTCGTCGTCGTGCGTGAAAGTCACGGACGGCATGGCCACAACATGAGCCCCAAGCGTGACCGAAGCCGTCAGCGTCACATTCCGCAGCAGGATGCTGCCCCGGCCGATCCGGCAACCCTCGGGGCACTCCACGGTGGGGTCGATCGCAGTGGCGTACCGGGCATCGCGCACGCCCTGGGCCGCCAGCCGTTCCACCACGGTTTCCCGGGATTTTCCCGAGGCCAGGCAGACCAGCACCAGTGCGTGCGTGAACTTGGAGGCGTCGTCAATGGTCCCCAGCACCGGCGCACCGTCCACGGTGACGCCTGCCATTTCCTTGTCGTCGTCGAGCAGCCCTACGACGTCGTACTGCCCGCTGGCGCGGACCATGGTCAGGACCTCCCGGGCCAGCCCGCTTGCTGCGATCAGCACGAGTTCGCTCACCGGCGTACACCGGCGGCCGCCCGTACGCTGTTCATGACCCGGTTCAGGCCCACGTTGTCTAGGCCGTGGAAAATCGGG
Source organism: Pseudarthrobacter raffinosi (assembly GCF_023913835.1). Taxonomy (NCBI): domain Bacteria; kingdom Bacillati; phylum Actinomycetota; class Actinomycetes; order Micrococcales; family Micrococcaceae; genus Pseudarthrobacter; species Pseudarthrobacter raffinosi. Next base: position 1,907 of record NZ_JAMXBG010000014.1, read on the forward strand.
AGAACCAGGGTCCGGTCCGTCAGCCGTTCGGTGTTGTGGAGCCCTGCGTTGCCAGTTTCGCGCCACCGGTAGGCAGGCTGCCGGTGAGCCGCCATGGCGCCGCGGCGCGCCGAAATTCCGGCATCGGCCAGGCGGGCCAGGAGCCCTTCGCGGTCAATGGCGAAATCCGGGAGGACTTCGACCCAAAAGGACTGGAAGTTGGCCGTCCCGTACGGTGGGTCGGCCACAAACCGCAGACCAGTCAGGCCGGAAAGCCCTGCCTCATACTTCGCGGCGATCTCCCGTCGGCGAGCCACTATCTCGCCCAGCCGGCCGAGCTGCACGATGCCGACGGTGGCCTGCAGATCCGTCATCTGGTAGTCGAAGCCGACCTCGACGTACACCTCCGGCGCGGCAATGCGGGATCCGCGACGGTCCGCCGCCGGCACGTTCAGGGAGTGGCCGCGGAGGCTCCGGGCCCGTGCCGCCCAGTCCGCCCGGTGGGTTGTCAGCATCCCGCCCTCGCCAGTGGTCAGCACATTGTCCTGGTGGAACGACCACACGGTAATGTCGGCCCCCGTGCCCACGGGCCTGCCCTTGTATTCAGAGCCAACGGCGCAGCCGGCGTCTTCGATCACAGTGATTTCGTGACGGTCGCACAGTTCGCGGACGGGGTCCAGGTCAACGGGGACGCCGGACTGGTCCACCACGATCACGGCCCGCGTGTCCAGGGTCAATGCCGCCCGGACCGTGGCCGCAGTCACAGTCCCGGTGGCGGGGTCCACGTCGCAGAAAACCGGCCGTGCCCCGATATACGTGACAGCATTCGCCGTGGCGATGAAGGCCAGCGACGGCACCACCACGTCATCGCCGGGACCGATGCCGGCCACTATCAGCGCCAGGTGCAGTGCGGTGGTACTGCTGGAGGTTGCGACGGCGTGGCGCACTTCTTGAGAGGCGCTGAACCTCGCCTCGAACTCTCTGACCTTGGGCCCTTGCGAGAGCAGACCGGAGGCCAGGACGTCCGCCACGGCTCGGGCTTCTTTGTCGCCGAGCCAGGGTTCCATGACGTTGATGCGGGCAAGGACGGTTTCCGCAGTCACCGTGCACCGGCCTTCCTGGTGGCCGTTCTCATGTCCGAGTCCTTCCCACGTGCAGCTCCGGGATGTTCATTGCCTATTGCAAAATTAGTCCCTTCCGTCCCGTTCCGGGGCGGAACGGAAGCGGTACTGCGGGCGCTGGCCGGGAACAATGCGGGAACTGCGGTTACCTGCAACGCCGGTGCCTCAGCTCGGGGCCCGGCGGCGGGATGCACCCCATCAGGGGGCACGCCGCCCGGCTACTGTCCTAGACGGCAGGAAGGACGAACGGCTCCTTAGCGAAGGCGGCTTCCTTGCCGGCCGCAAGGGCCGTCAGCTGGGCTCGTGATTCGACTCCGAGCTTCCTGTAAATCGCAGTCAGGCGCACCTCCACGGTCCGGACGGACACATAGAGGGTGGCCGCGATTTCCTTGTTCCGCATCCCGCGGGCCACCATTCGGGCCAGCACGCGTTCGTGGTCTGCAAGCATCAGCATCGCCGGATTGTCGGGCGTGCCGGCTGGTTCCACCCGCTCGTCGAGCAGCAGCGAGTCCACGTGCTGGGCCCAGGCATGGGCACCCGCTTCGTCGAACATCACTTTGGCACGAAGCAGACCGTCCCGGGCGCTCCGAAGGCGGCCGAAGGCGTTGAGGCGTTCGGAGTAGCAGAGCAGTGTCCTGGCGCGTTCCAGCAGGGACTCCTGGGCGTTCCTGCCTGCAAGTGCATCATTGAACATCTGGAGGGACTGCTCGCCGTCAGCCAGCATCGCCCGGCTCCGGGCAACCGCCATCATGAGCCATGGCGAACGCAGGCCCACCGCCCGGCTTTCCAAGTGCCACAGTGCCTGGGCGGCTTCCCTGTGCCTGCCCAGCCTGACCAGGACTTCCACCAGATCGGCCTCACAGCGCAGCAGAGTCGGGTTGCTGAAGGCCTGGCCGATCTCCGCTGCCCGGGACAGCTGCGCGAAGGACTCGGCGAGATTTCCGCGCATGAGGGCAAAATGCCCCTGGCACGCGGCCAGTTGCGCCGTGATGGCCGGGTGGCTTTCCGCCCCGGAGAAGTGCTGTGCGTCTGTTGCGTAGGCGTGGGCGAGTTGCTCGTTTCCGAGCGCATTGGCCCGCCAGACCCGGAAGACGTGCCGCATTCCACGGTGGTATTTGGTTTCCGGTTCGGCCAGTTCAAGGTCCTCGATCAGTTTCACGGCTTTCCGGACGTTGCCGGCACGGATTTCGTTGTCCACAGCAAAGAAATCGGCGGTTTCCCGCCAATTGACGGTATCGGCCTCCAGCACGTTCCGCACCCGGGCAAAGGCCTCCTGGGCGGCAGCATGGTGTTCGGCGTAGGCCAGCGCGCGGCCCTGTACCAGAAGGGACGCCACGGTTTCGTTCCCGCCGTCGGGCTTGCGGCCGAACTGTCCGGACTTCCCGCCGATCACCTCGATGAGCCGCTGGGCGCTGTCCGCCAGTGCCAGGCAGTCGGGGGAGGCATGGTCCAGGTACTTCTCGGCGTACTGCACCAGGCCGGTGGCATCCTCAAGCTCCCAACGGTCCGCGTAGTACAGCGCAGCGGCCACGAGCAGGCGGGCTGCAAATGCCGGATCATGCTGTCCGAATTCCTTCACCAGCCGGAGCACCATGCTGGAGCGCACGGCGCCGCCCTGGATGAACTGGATCTCGAAGGCGAGGCCTGTCAGTCGAAGGACCAAGGCAGGGTTCCGCGTCACCCGCTGGGCCCAGTCCAGGTAGCGCTTGGCGTAGACGAACTCACCCCTGTTCAACAGCAGTTCGGCCACCGTGGTGAGCCTGGCGGTGGTCTCCGCTTCCCAAGGGTTGATGGTCAGGGCCCGTTCAATGTACTCGACGGCGAAGGGCACCTCGCCGCTTCGGATCAGGTCAACGGCAAACCGGAGCAGGCCAAACGGAGTCTGCCGCTCCAAAGCGGTAAAACTCAGATGCCAGCGGTGGGCATAGGGATCCGCGGGCTCCGCTGCGGCCGCCATGGCACGGTGGCTGGCGGTCCGCGTTGCCGGTGTCATGGCAGCATAAACGTAGCCCCGGAGCAGCTGGTCCTGGATCCTCAGGTGTGGTCCGGACCGGTTGACCATGCCATTTGCCAGCAGTTCGTCGATCCCGCCCCACAGTTGGTCGCATGCCCGTTCCAGGGTGGCGATATCGCTGCGGCAGGACAGCGAGAGGAGGTCCAGGACCTGCCTCGCACCTGGCGAGAGCCCGCCCACGGTGGCGGCGAACTCGGCCTCGAAGCTGCCTTTGCCGGGGAGCGGGACGGGGAGTGCGTATTTTCCCTCGGCCTGGCGTTCCAGCAGCAGCCCAAAAAGCTCGACGGCGGCGAGCGGGTTCCCCTGGGTGGCCGCGGCAACTGCGTGGACCGCCGCTGTCGCGGTCTGCCGAGCCGGAATGGACTCCAACATGCGGACCGTGTCGTTGTAGCTCAGCGGCGCCAACTGGAGGGCCGGCAGGGAGGCGAAGGGACTTTCGGCAGTCTCTTCCCGCACGCTCATAAACAGTGCCATGTCCGTCCCGGTCAGCCGGCGTGCCAGGTATCCGATCACGGCCTGGCTGCTGGGGTCCAGCTGGTCGGCATCATCGATGACGATGACCGTCCGGGATGACGAGCGCTGGTGCAGTCCGTTGAGCAACATGGTGGAGACAGTGGGGACGTTCATGGCGCCGCTGGAATCGCGCAGTAGTTCATCGGCGAAACGGTTAAGGACGGGGTCGTCGATGCCGGTGAGGAGCGCGGTAAGGCCGGAGAGCGGCCAGTCGGACTCGGACACGCTCGCGGTGAGAAAAACGGTTCGGAAGTCGGAAAGGCGGGGAATCTCGGACAGGAGGGCGGATTTGCCCATCCCACGCCGGCCCACCACCTTGAGGGCTGAATCCTTAGGACCCCGGATTACGGAGAGTATCCGGTCCAATTCCCTGCTTCTGCCTATTAACGACATGTGGTCCCCATCCATCGAAGAAGGAGACCGAACTGCTTGCTCTATCCAAAATCCTGGGTCCATCCAGCCGCTTGCGCGACACGCGGACCGGCTTTCCTGGCCGCGTCATTGCGTCCAGCACGGTACCCAGCCGTTCTTGCAAATATAGCCCTGTTCCGCGGCGGGCACCAGAGACTTTTGCCTCATGCGCGGAGCCTGTTTCCCGGGTTATCCACATAGCCCGCCGGACGCTTCCGGCGACGCGCGCGCTACGCGTAGCCTTGAGTCAAGCGCGAATCGCCTATCCGGTCCAAATGCACTAAGATATTGAAGTCTGTGCTGCGCCCTGCCTCCGTTCTGTTGGCCGGGCATTGCACGGCATCGCAAATGAACCTCCTGTTACGGAAATGCCGTAACCGCTTAGCCCAAAGGAGGTGGGTTCACATATGCGTCCTTACGAATTGATGGTAATCATCGACCCCGAGGTCGAAGAGCGTACCGTTGAGCCGTCGCTTCAGAAGTTCCTGAACGTCATCACCAACGATGGTGGAACCATCGAAAAGGTTGACATCTGGGGCCGTCGTCGACTGGCTTACGAAATCAAGAAGAAGTCCGAAGGTATCTACGCCGTGGTGAACTTCACCGCCAAGCCGGACACCGCCAAGGAACTTGACCGCCAGCTGTCTCTTAACGAGACCATCATGCGCACCAAGATCACCCGCCCCGAAGAGCAGAAGGTTGTTGCTGAGTAATTTCAGCTCCGATTTTCATTCTTTACCCCGCAGGATCGAATTCTTCACCCAGGATCGAACAAGGAGGCAGTAGATGGCAGGCGAAACCACTATTACGGTCATCGGTAATCTCACCAGTGACCCGGAATTGCGGTTCACACCGTCAGGTTCGGCAGTCGCGAACTTCACCATCGCTTCCACCCCGCGCACCTTTGACCGCCAGTCCAATGAGTGGAAGGACGGGGAAACCCTGTTCCTCCGCGCAGCGGTTTGGCGTGAAGCAGCCGAGAACGTCGCAGAGTCCCTCACCAAGGGCATGCGCGTGATCGTTTCCGGCCGTTTGAAGAGCCGTTCCTACGAAACAAAAGAAGGCGAAAAGCGCACCGTTATCGAGCTCGAAGTCGATGAAATCGGCCCGAGCCTGCGTTACGCCAATGCCAAGGTCAACCGCACCCAACGCTCCGGTGGTCAGGGTGGTCAGGGTGGCTTCGGCGGCGGCAACAGCGGCGGCGGCTTCGGAGGCGGCAACACTGGTGGAAACCAGGGCGGCAACTCCGGTGGAAGCTTCGGTGGCGGCAACCAGCCGGCTGCACAGGAGGATCCCTGGGCGACGCCCGGTGTCTCCAATGCAGGTGGCGGCTGGGGCAACGGCCCCGATTCCGAACCTCCCTTCTAAACCAATCATTTAGGCCCGACGCCGGGACCGCCGAAAGTGCCGCAAGGCATCTGACGTGGCTGTCGCCGTCGGACCACCACCATCCCGTGGATCAACATCCACGGGCTCCATAGAATAGGAGCTCCACGATGGCTAAGGCTGAACTCCGTAAGCCCAAACCAAAGTCCAACCCCTTGAAGGCCGCTGACATCACTGTCATCGACTACAAGGACGTAGCATTGCTGCGCAAGTTCATCTCCGACCGCGGAAAGATCCGCGCCCGTCGCGTCACTGGCGTCACGGTGCAGGAACAGCGCAAGATCGCCCAGGCAATCAAGAACGCCCGCGAAGTTGCACTGCTGCCCTACTCCGGCGCTGGCCGCGGCTAAGGAAGGGACTGACTAACATGGCAAAGCTCATTCTGACCCACGAAGTAACCGGTCTCGGTGCCGCTGGCGACGTTGTCGAGGTCAAGGACGGTTACGCACGTAACTACCTGCTGCCCCGCAACTTCGCCCTGACCTGGTCGAAGGGTGGCGAGAAGCAGGTTGAGTCCATCAAGACTGCCCGCGCCGCCCGCGAGCACGCTTCCCTGGAAGACGCTCAGAAGCAGGCCGCTGCACTCTCCGCGAAGCCGGTCAAGCTCGTCGTCAAGGCTGGCGAGACCGGACGCCTGTTCGGCACCGTCAAGCAGGCCGACGTAGCCGACGCTGTTGAGGCCGCTGGCCTTGGCAAAATCGACAAGCGCAAGGTTGAACTGCCGGCACACATCAAGTCGGTTGGTTCCTACCAGGCCAACGTCCGCCTCCACGCTGACGTTGCCGCTGTGATCGAACTCAACGTAGTCGCAGGCAAGTAGCCTTTCCGGTTACGCAGCCTCAAACTGCACAAAAACCCCCGTTGCCGTCACCGGCGGCGGGGTTTTTTGTGCCCTGCGCTGCGCCGACATGGCACTTGGCGGCAGTGTCGGTGCCCGGGACTGCGGTTAAGTGCCATGTCGCGCGTCAGTCAGTAGTGGTACCGCCCAAAGCCCACGATGGTCGGCCCCCACATCTCGGGCTCTTTGCCGGTGATCTCCCTCATGAGCGCCAGCAGCCGCTGGCCATCACGGTGCCTGACAGGGTCCCCGACTGCGGCCAGGAATTCGTCCACTGAGGCGCCGGTTGCCTGGGTCTTGTTTTCAGCCATGACGGAAGTCTCGCAGAGCCCAGGTCACTTGTCAGCCGCGCCGGTCCGGATGGTAGCCAGCGGCGGTGAGCCGCAATACTCCCCCCCGCGCGCCGCCGGCGCGATGCCCGGCTCAGCCACCGTCCGGACGCCAGTACCGCAGCCCGCCGCTGGTGGTGCCGTCGCGGGCGACGTCGACCACGGCGTACGGGAACGCCCGACGGTCCGACTGGTCAGGTCCGCGACCGCGGACGTCCGAACACCACGTGCCGGTGTTGACGTATCGGGTGGGGCACGCCTCGAGCGCCGACTCGAGGGCCCGGTGGGTGTGGCCCGAGACGTACCAGGCCACTCCGGAACCGTGCGCCTCGAGGGTACGTGCGAACCGGCCCGCTGCAGCAGGAGCCTTCTCGCCGGTGACTCTGCGCCCGGCGGCCGAGAGCACTATGCGAGTCGCGGCGACCGGGAGCGCCGACACCGTCCGGAACCGGGACAGGCGCGCCAGGTCCCGAACGGCCACCCCGTCGAGCGCGAGCCGCAGTGACTCGCCCTGCAACAGCTCGTCGTACGCGGGCTCCCGAATGCGACGTTCCGCCAGCTCCGACGCCAGGCACGACCGGGCAACGGCCCGGGCACGGCCCAGGCGCGACCTCGACGGATGGGCGTGCCAGGCGGCGAGCGGCGGAAGGTCCAGCTCGTCGGTGCCGTTGACCGCCGCGCGGAGCACCTCGGGAATCCGGTGCAGCGCGTGGTGCTGGTGCCCGTGCTCGGCCACGAGCACATGGGGCACGTGCAGGAACCACGGGTGCACCCGGACCCGCGTGGGCTCTGCGGGGGACAGCAGCGCCGACAGGCGGGCCGCAACCGAGGGCCGGGCCAGCTCCACATCGTGGTTTCCGCACACGAAGTGCAGGTGCACGCCGCGCGCCGCACACTCCTCCAGCGCCCGGAACGTCTCGAGATGTCGGACGAGGATGGACTCGAGCCGGGCCAGGCTCTCGTCCTCATTGACCCCAGCCAGCTCGAACGTGTCACCGACAAAGACGACGTGCTGCTGCAGACCGGAGGCAGCGAGCACCTCGCGGCGCAGGAAATCGGGCAGCACTTTGCCGGGGCACCGGGGGTCGTCGTCGGACACACCCAGGTGCAGGTCGCTGAGGAGCCACCACCGTGCCGGGCGGCTCACGCTAGCAGTTCCAACACACGTGGAAGGAAGAAGAGCAGGGACACCATCCACATGACGGCCACGACCCTGCGGCTCACTGTCCGGCCGAGTAGCCTCGGACGTGTCGTGGGCTGACCGGCTTCCGGCCCAACGCGTCGGACCTCAAGCCCGACGAGGGTAACGAGCAGGGCGAGGGTGACGACCAGCGCGGCTGTCGCGAGCAGTCCCGACAGATCGATCATGAAACGGCCTCCTGTCGTGCGCGTGCTATGCACGCGAGGATGGTGATGACGCCCATCGTGACAACGCATGCCTGCCACGACCACACAGCGAGGTAGAACATCGCCGTGGACACCGCCGTGAGGGCGGCGAGGCCAAGCGCCAGGACCAGCAGCGCGCGGAGCGCGAAGTCGGTAACCGGCGTGAGGCGGGCCAGTGCCTGCCCTGGAAGCAGGATGAGGACGGCTATCGCGGCGACCGCCTGCAGCGGTGTCGGCAGCCCGAGGAGCGTCACCAGCGACAGTGCGACGGCCGCGAGACCGAGCACCGCGGTGGGCCGGCTGATGCCGGCGTTCATGGTGTCACCCGGTAAACGCGTGCGTCAACGTTGCTGAACACGAGCTCCACGCCGTCCTGCGCGCTCAACCACGCCTCCAGCTCGTCGAAGCTGCCCTCGCTGCTGACGCCCCGGAGCACGAGACTCGCCTCCGACGAGCGCGTGAGCAGCACGACGGCACCGGCAGGGTTGTCCCTGGCGTCTTCGTAGACGAGTGGGCCGCACGTCGCCGTCGACAAGTCGGACTTGCACATGAAGTCGATCGTCCGGTACCGGTGTTCGAGGTATGCCTCGCTGCGCCACGGCGTCGGGGTGGACGCCGAGATGATCATCGAGCCGGGGGGCGCGAGACGCTTCACAGCGGCGACGGCGGTGATCTCATTGTCGGTGAAGACGTCATACTGGGCGTTCCCGAACCGGCCTGTCACGGTCATCCCGGCCAGCAGGAGGCACGTGAGCACAAGGCCACCCGCGGCGCGGGAGGAGGGGCGTGTGCTGCCGTCCGCGGGAAGCAGGACCGAGCACGCCTGCAGGGCGATGAAGGGCAACGCGAAAAGCGAGACGCGGATGAGCATCTCCCCGCCGTACAACTGCACGGGGAAGAGCAGCAGTGGGGTGACGGCGAGGAGGACCACCCGGATGTCGAGACGCCCCCTGCGCCAGTCGCGCACGGCCCCCGCCGTGGCGAGCGCCCACAGCACGAGGGTGAGAAGGACCCTGACCTGCACCACGAGCACGTGGCCGGCAGTCCCGCTCACGCGGTCGACGACGTTGGCGTCGATCGCGGCCAGCAGTCCTCCTTCCGCCAGGGGTGGGTTCCCGGCGAGGTATGCACTGGCGGGAAAGACGAGCCAAAGCGCCAGCACGACCGCGGTGATCAGGGGCAGCCGGCTGGGCCAGACACGTCCGCTCAAGGTGAGAGCGGTAACGGTGATGAGCACCAGGAACGGCGTCAGCTGATGGCTCGCACAGATGACCGTGATGAGCAAGAGGGTCACCGCGAGGGCGCTCACCCGGTGCCCCGGCCGGTGCTCTGCGGGCGACCGCCCTAGCCACCACGCCGTCAGGTCGGCGCGTCCGAAGCCGAGAAACTTAGGGGTCCGCGCGGCCAACGGGCCAAGGACCAGCGCGATCACGACGAGGTACAGGAAGAAGCCGAAGGCCTGGGGAGACAAGTAGTCCTGGTCCTGCCAGTTGCCGAGGCAGAAGATCCAGAGCACGAGCCAGCGCCGCCGCGGATCGCGCGTCAGGTAGCCCGTCAGCACACTCAGGGCAGCGAGCCACAGTCCCATGTTGAGCACCGGTGCCCACAGGGCAACGGTCACCGGGTCGAGACCGGTCGCCTTCAGCACCGTCGCCAGAAGGGCGAAGAAACCCGGCCAGTTGAAGTAAGCATCGATGTCGGGGTCGATCCCCTCGGTGCGCGAGAGGGCGTCCGCAATGCCGAGATGACGGAACGCGACCTCACCCCGCGGTACGTCCGTCACGAAGGCTGCGGTCCCGAAGAGCACGAGCACCAGCACCACGACCAGCCACAACATGACCGGGCGGCGCGCCGGGCCCGCGGCATCTCCGCGCAGCGCCACGATGAAGGCGACGTTCAGGATCAGAACCCCCACCCAGAACGGGTAGGGGAGCACGGCGGCGAGCCCCAGATCGCTGCTAACGGGCACTGCCACCGTGGACGCGGCCCACACGGCAAGAGCCAGTGACACTACTCCCGCCAGTGCGCACCACACGTCACGGGGCTTCCAGCGTCCCTGGATGCGGTTGGGTGCTTCAATTGTGGTGGTCATCGTGACTCCTTCGTGATGCGCCGGAGAACGGCGACTAACCGGAGGCCGGCCGCAACGGCCCCAATGGAGAGCACCACCAGCCACGCAAGGGCCATGGCGCCGGGGCCCGTTCCGGCGACGAACAGCGCTGAGGTGCAGAGGGCGACTCCGAGCGTCACGCCTACTACGATCGGCTCTGTGTAGCGGCCGAGAGCCCGGCACACGGCGTTGTACGCCTGCAGCACCGCGTACGGCACCAGTCCGGCCGCCAACCACCGCAGAGCGTCCGCGGATGCGTCGGCGTACCGCTCGCCCAGCAGACTGAGCAGCGGGTGAGCGAGGAGGACGAGGACGACTGCCGCCAGACCTCCTACGGCAAGCGACCAACGGAGACTCGCCCAGGTTGTAGACACCAGGCGGTGCGGGTCGCGGACGCCTTCGGAGAACTGGACGATGCCCATCAACATCGGAGCGGAGTAGGCGGCCCAGGCCATCATCCATGCGGGATACCAGTAGGCAGCGATCTCCGGCGCCACCGTGTGGGCCAGCAGGAGCGGCAGCACCAGCCCGGGGGCGCGCTCGGTGAGGGTGAGGAGCTGGTACGGAATACCCACCGCCAGCAGTGGACGGCCGCGCGCCGAGCGCAAGGATGGTCGCGGCCGGTAGCCAATCAGTTTTCGCAGCTGGATCACACCGACGACGCACGCCACCGTATTCCCGAGGGTCCAGCAGGCCATTACGACGTCGGCGGAGGCGCCGTGCGCCTGCCAGGACACGAGCGCTGCAGCCCCGAGTGAAACCCCGCCGCCCAACGCGTACCTCAAGGTCGCGCTGGCACCGCGTCCCAACGCCACGAGCGCCTGGTCCAGCACAATCACCAAGGTGCCGGTGACGGCAGCCGCGAGGAACGTAAGCCAGAAGAGAACCGATGTCGACGCCGTGTCCGGCGCCACAGCCGACTGCAGCACGAGGTAGCCGAGGGCCAGCACGGTGCCGGCTACCCCCACGATGGCGAACGCCGAGTCCAGCACCCGTGCGGGGGGCTCTCCTCGCCCCACCGCGACGATTACGGCCGACCCGGCACCCAGCACCGCGAGCTGCGTGCAGATCATCACTGCCGCGACCGCGGCCATGGTGAGCCCGACCTCACGGTCTGACGTCGCGCGCGCGGCCACGACCCAGAAGGCAAAACCCCAGCCAATCTGGGCAGCCTTGCCCACGATGAGGCCGAGGGAGCTGCGCAAAGCGGAGTGCCGGACGGTCGAGCCGTCCCGGACAGTGGTCCCCCGCTCAGCGCTCACGACGCAACCCCTTCGCCAGGCCGGCGTAGTTATACCAGCAGAAGGCGAAGTAGTAGCGCAGCCACCGTGGCTGGCCCGCGGCGAGGCTCAAGGCGCTGCCCCGGACTGCCGCGGCGAAGGGCAGCAGCGCCAACCTCGCACCGCGCCAGCCGTGCTTGCGGACCATCCGTCCCAGTCCCGTTCCGTCCATGAGGAACTGGTCGAGCGCGAAGTCGAAGTCGTCTGCGGCAAAACGATGTTCGACGACGACCCGGCGTGACACCGCCGTTCGCAGCCCTGACTCCCGCATCCGCCAACGCAGCTCGATGTCCTCTCCCGACTTGAACGAGTCGTCGAAACCCACGCCCAGCATGAGGTCCCGGTCGACGACCGTCGCCACAAGCCCGAACCAGTTGCGGCTGCGGCCGGTGCGATGGTGATGTGCCAGCGCCTGCCCCCAGTAGCCCGGTCCAGCGACACTCTCCAGACCGGCCTGGAGGGCGTCGTAGCCGCCCTCGACCAGCTCCGTGAGCAGGTCGGCAACCCCCGTGGGCCCGAACACGACGTCGGCGTCGACGAGCAGGACCCAACGGGTGCTGCTGCTCTGCACACCGAGCGTTCGAGCCCATGGCAGGCCGCGCCCCTCGTCACTCAGGACCCGGGCACCGGCCGCTAGGGCGAGGTCGACGGTGCGGTCGGTGGAGCATCCGTCCACCACGATGATCTCGGCTACACCTGACTGACGCAGGGCCCCCAGACAGCGCGGGAGCAGGTGCTCCGCGTTGCGGGCCGGAACGACCGCGGTGATCTCGGCAGGGCTGTGACTCTCTGTGTCCCGCACTTCAGGCCTCCTGGTCGAGGACCGACGGCAGCAGCTCCTCGAGATACCGGACAATGTCGTCCGACGCTTCGTCCGCCGTGTACGCGGAGGGCACCTGCAGCAGGTGGCAGGGACGTCCGTCGAGTGCCTTGCTCAGCACGACCCCCTTCGCCGCGAAGTGCTCGCGCCACGGGAGGACGGACGTGGCCGCCAAGCCAGTCACGACCCGCTGCGAGAAGCCCGCCATCTCGATGTGGAAGTTGCCGATCATGCGGTCGACCATCCAGTCGCTCGTCCGCTCGACGATCCGAGACCGGGCGCCCTCGAAGCGCTCGATGTAGATGGCGGCCGCGAGCGGGGCCGAGGTCGTCACTTCTCGCCCCGGGAACGCGGTCCCCGCCTCGACCATGCGGTGCTCCGGCGACCATCGCCGGGAGAAGTCCGCGAGGCGCGGATAACGGATGACGTAAGGATGCACCACCGTCGTGAGACGGCCGACGCTCTTCGAGAGCTGTGACGGGACGAGGGGTTTCCGGACACCTTCGAACAGGTGCGGGTAGATGGCCCGGTGGTGCGGCTTGATGAACATCGGCTTCGCGTAGCCGAGCAGCGTGGCGTCCTCGGCGAGGAAGGCCCAGTCGTCACCCATGAACGACCACCCCTCGCGCCGCATCAGCTTGGCAGCGGTGCTCGTCTTACCGGTCCCTCCGGCGGCGGGAAGCGCAATCGCGTGACCCCGGTACGCCATCGTTGCCGCGTGGATCATGCCGGCTCCTCGACCGACCATGGCGACATCGAGAACAGGGACCACGGAGGTCAACAGCTCACCCGGTCCGTGAATGCGCCACTGCTCTGCGTCTCTCACGATCTGGACGCGATCGGCTTGGAAGCGCACGCTGTTCCCCGTGTACGCGAGCTCGTGCTCGAGCAGACCCGCATCCGGCATCGGCTCCGGCCCGGCGTCGACGACGATGTCGGCCGGCCGTTCGGTGTCGGTGGCGAAACACGCCAACATGCTCTGGAGCTGGGTCGCTGACGGCGCCTTTGCGTCGACGCGGATCGTGATGCGGCCGTGGATGTCGAAGTGCAGTGCCTTGCTCTGCCAGGTGCGCATGGTCGTCTCCTGTCTGGGGTGGTCTCGGTCGGATGGTGTCTCGGCCCCGGCGACTAATCCAGCCAGTGCCTCTAGAGGAATTCGAAACCCCCGGCCGAGTGACCCTGCCCGTAAATTGAGCATATGACCAGCCCGGCCAGGTAAACACCAGTACTGAGTACTCGCTTTTTGTATCGCGTCCTACATAGGGAATTTCGTGCTCCCGCCAGAGCTAGGTGTGGAGGGGCAGCGCCGAGTGACCTGTTAGGTGGAGTGGGGACTTATCCCGTAACGCTTTAGGTAGAAGGGGTGCCCCTCCCGCGCATCCAGGAAAACGCAGATGCTCATTTCATGCCGCCTGGAGTGCAACCGCCGGTGACCTGGCACCGCTGGAATAAACGCGGACAGGCATCGGTTATCTCGATACATGCAAACACATGTATCATAGGCTGTACCGAACCTCAGGAGTCCAAGTGGAAACCCGCCGCATCACCGTACTGTCCGCCGGCCTGGGCGTGCCGTCCTCGAGCAGGCTGCTCGCCGACCAGCTCGCCGCTGCAGCAGAGCACCGCCTCGCCGATGCGGGTTTCGAGGTGAAGGTTGAGGTCGTTGAGCTCCGGGACCTCGCGGTGGACATCGCCAACAACTTTGTCACCGGCTATGCGGCCCCTCGCCTGGCGGATGTCATTGCCGGCGTGGAGGCAACCGACGGCATCATTGCCGTTAGCCCGGTGTTCAGCGCTTCCTACAGCGGCCTGTTCAAGTCCTTCATCGACGTCCTGGACCCCAAGTCCCTGGACGAGAAGGCCGTCCTGCTGGGCGCCACCGGCGGTACCGACCGCCACCAGATGGTCCTCGAGTACGCCATGCGCCCGCTGTTCAGCTACCTGCGCACCAGGATGGCCGCTACGGCCGTTTTCGCCGGCCCCCAGGACTGGGGTAAAACGGACGACGGCGGCTCGCCCTTATCGTCGCGGATCGACCGTGCGGCGGCTGAGTTCGCCGCCCTCCTCGCGGAGGATCAGCCCGGCCGCAAGCCGGCGGCACTGGAGTCCCTGCCGTTCGAACAGCTCCTGGCAGGCATTTCCGGCGGACGCTAAGGCGCCGGTCCGCAAAGTCCGCGCCCGTCCGCAAAGCTCCCCCGTCAGCGCCCGGGATCCCGGCGTCTGAACTATTCGGTGTCCCCGGTCGTTGACCGGAACATGAAATGTCCTGTGGATTCAATTGACCTGATCATGAGCGAACGCAGCGGCGTCGAGATCGACTACTGCCCGCAGTGCCGCGGCGTCTGGCTGGACCGCGGTGAGCTGGACAAAATCATCGACCGCGCCAACGACGCTATGGACGGCGGCGCTCCTACGCCGGCGCGCCCGGTGGCCGCGGCGCCTGTCGCTGCTCCGGTTCCGCCCCCGCTGTATACGAACTTTGAACCCCGCCGCGAGCAGCCGCGGTACGAGCAGCCCCGTTACGACCAGCCGCGCTACGACGACCGGAAGTACGACAAGCCGGGGTATGACCGCGACCACGACCGCCGGCGGCCCAAAAAGAAGGAAGGCTGGCTGGGAGACATCTTCGACTTCTGACGGCCGGACGGCGCACTGTGCCGCGGCTGGGAGCCTTGGGGTCCGGGAGCGTAGCCGCCCAGGATCCTTAGTCGTCCAGGAGGGCGATGAACTCGCGTGCCTGTTTCATGGAGATGTCCGAGTGCTTGGTCAGCGCAGTGGCGGCGCCTTCGGTGTCGCCACTGCGCGCCAACGTGCGGATGCGGCCGTAGATCTCGTCGTTGAGCATATTGCTGCTGACCTCACGCGTTACATCGCCCTTGCTGGCAATGGCGCGGTAGCGGTAGGGGAACCGCTGGGGCGTGTCGTCATCGTCGGGCTCCGCCTCCGCCGCTTCAGCGGCAGGGCTGCGGTAGGCCTGCGGGTGGGCGGCCAACGCCCCCACCGCGTCCCGGGATGCCCGCAGTCCTTCTCCTGTGGCCTCGTAGTACAGCTTGATGGCCGCCATCGCCTGTCCCTGGGCAATCAGCGCGTACAACCTGCGGTGCTGGTCCTCGGAGAGCTTGGTGGCGGCCCGGCGGGCCACCTCAATCGGATCCGGCGCAGGGGCCGTGCCGGCCTGCTTGGCGGCCGCCTGCCGCCTGCTGACCGCCCGGGCAGCCAATGCGACACCGGCGGCCACGACCGCGAGGATGATAACGGGGATCACGAGCGATTCCATTTCTAAAGCCGATCTACATACTTTTTGGCTGTCGCCAGGTCCGTTTGGGTTGCCTGGCGGAGGAGTTTGATGGCCTGGATCTTGTGCCCGTCGTGCGCCATTGTCTGCAACTGCATGGCCAGCTGAGGGTCCAGAATCCCGCCGGGGAGCGCCGCATAGCCATACTGGCCGGCACCCGCTCCGGACTGCCCGCGCCGTGCTGCCCGGGCATGGTCTTCCTGCTGCGATTGCTGCTGTTCGTTCTGGCTGGGCCGGGTGTTGGCTTCCAGGCGGGCACGCACGGCTGTTGCCACGCGTACCTGCTCGGCATAGTGCTCCGCAGAGCGCCTCGCCAGGTCCTGCTGGTACTTCTCGGCGTCGGACGTCCCGGAATTACGGGGTCTGAGGGCCGTCGTAAATGCCCAGATTATTGCCGCCAACACGCCAGCCGGCAGAAACACCATCAGTACATCGCCCATAATCAGAGCTTATGCCAGATGCCCGTTATCCACAGCACATTCCGGCCGTTGCATACAGCCGATTCGCTGTGGCGTCAAAAGATGCCGGCAGGTGTGCGATGCATCACTAAACCGGTATGAATCGCCGGTGGAGGCGCTCGGATATCCGGATCTTTCAACAGCGCCACGCCGCAAGCTGTGGATGAAGGTTGCGAAAAAAAGAATTTAGTCCACATCTTCGACGAACGTTTTCGCAGGTCAGACGCCTATATACGGCAAAAGTTTTTTTGTTTCCACAGGTCCACCCACAGGCTGTGCACAAGCTATGCCCCTTAGTGCACAGGTTATCCACAGCCCTCCGGGTTGGCGGGCTTGGACGCTGGGGCGGTGGCGGCTACCGTTGCGGGATACCTGCTTTTGGGGTGCTGTGACGCCGTTGCGCACATGTGCTGTCGCAGCAGTGGAGGACTTCGGTCCGGCTGCTGCGGCGCTTTCTGTGGATAACTAGCGGAACATGGGGATAACTCCCACGCGCGTTGCGCAGACTCAACGTTGCGGAGGCTTCAATCGGGCCCGCCGCGCTTCATTGTCGGAGGCCGCTGATAGACCTGAACGTATGCCGTCCCGTGGAGGTCCCGCAGGAGGGCATCCCGGCAGGTGAATGACTTACTCGCCGCATCAAGTCGCGGCACACTATGGAGGACGGCAGCTTTGTCAGTAACGCACCTGGACTCGATCGAGGGTACCCGCGGATCAGAAGGCAGCCGTAAGCCACCACAGGACATTCCCGCTGAGCAGTCCGTCCTCGGCGGCATGATGCTGTCCAAGGACGCCATCGCTGACGTTGTGGAAATCCTCCGCGGACAGGACTTCTACCGGCCTGCGCACGAGACCATCTACGAGGCGATCATCGACCTCTACGGCCGCGGCGAGCCGGCGGATGCGGTTACGGTCTCGGACGAACTGACCAAGCGCGCAGAGATCAACCGGATCGGCGGACCCGCCTACCTGCACGAGCTCATCCAGACTGTCCCTACGGCCGCCAATGCCGGCTACTACGCCGAAATCGTGGCAGAGCGCGCCATTCTGCGCCGGCTCGTCAACGCAGGCACCAAAATCGTCCAGCTGGGATACGGTTCCGACGGTGAGGTGGAGGACCTGGTCAACCAGGCACAGGCCGAGGTTTACGCCGTCGCGGAGCGGCGCACAGCAGAGGACTATGTGGTCCTCAAGGACGTCATGGAAGCCACGGTGGACGAGATCGAAGCGTCCGGACACCGCGGGGAAGGCATGACCGGTGTGCCAACGGGGTTCTACGAACTCGATGAACTCACCCATGGATTGCACCCGGGGCAGATGATCGTTATTGCCGCCCGTCCGGCAGTTGGCAAGTCCACGTTTGCCCTGGACTTCGCCCGCTCGGCCGCCATCAAGAACAACCTGGCCACTGTGATGTTCTCGCTCGAAATGGGCCGGAACGAAATCGCCATGCGCCTGTTGTCCGCAGAGGCAACCATCGGCCTGCAGGACCTTCGCAAGGGCACCATCAAGGACGAGCAATGGTCCAAGATCGCCACCACCATGGGCCGGATGAATGATGCCCCGCTCTTCATCGATGACAGCCCGAACATGTCGCTGATGGAAATCAGGGCCAAGTGCCGCCGCCTCAAGCAGCAGCATGACCTGAAGCTCGTGATCCTGGATTACCTGCAGCTCATGAGCTCCGGCAAGAAGGTGGAGTCACGCCAGCAGGAAGTCTCCGAGTTCTCCCGTGCGCTGAAGCTGCTGGCCAAGGAACTCCAGGTTCCGGTCATCGCCCTGTCGCAGCTCAACCGTGGCTCCGAGCAGCGCCAGGACAAGCGGCCCATGGTCTCTGACCTCCGCGAATCCGGCTCCATCGAGCAGGATGCGGACATGGTCATCCTGCTGCACCGTGAGGACGTCTACGACAAGGAATCCCCGCGTGCGGGCGAGGCGGACATCCTGATCGCCAAGCACCGTAACGGCCCCACCAAGGACATTGTGGTGGCATTCCAGGGTCACTACTCGCGCTTCGCCAACATGGCGGCCGACGCCGGCGGCAGCGGCTTCTAAGGTCGTTCCCGCCGGGGCTGGCTGGCTGGTTTAGCCCTGCCCCAGCAGATGGATCCCTCCGTCTTAGCCCTGCCCCAGCAGGTGGTTGGGCAGCCGGTTCCCCGGGGCGGTCCCACGGATCTCGAGCAGTTCGCGGGCGTGGGCATGCAGGCGTTTGTCCTCCGCCGAGACCGGCACCCAGCCGGGGACGGGCACGGAGTTGCCGTCGGCGTCGCGGGCCACCATCACCGTGAGGCAATACGTGGTGAGGTTCAGTTCTTTGCCCTTCGGATCTCCGGAGCGCACATGTACGGCGATGTGCATGCCTTTCGTCCCGGTGTAGACCAGCCTGGCCTCGACCTCCACTACGTGGCCGATCAGCAGGGGCCGGTAGAAGCGCACGCCGCCGGAGAAGACCGCCACGGTGTCCATGCCGCAGTAGCGGGACGCGCAGACGTAGGCGGCTTCGTCGATCCACTTCATCACGATTCCGCCGTGCACTTTCCCGCCCCAGTTCACGTCCGTGGGGGCCGCCATGAACCGCAGCGTCACGCGTTCGGCGGTCCCGGCGTCGGTATATTCCTGGGCGTTCATGGCTTCGACGATCCGTTCACGGACCTTGATCCGCGCCAGGGCGTGGTCCCGCTGTTCGATCTCCGCGGCCGTGATCGGTTCGAACTGTTTGACGGGTATGGGCTTGCCGTTGTCGCCGACCGCCACAAAGATCACCATGCACTGGCTGCGCATCGTGGCAGGCCCGCCCTTGGGGTCGCTTGACGAGACGACGGTCCGGATGTGCATGGAGGAGCGTCCCGTGTAGACGATGGTGGCCTCCACCTCCACCATGTCGCCGCTGTTCACGGGGTCCGCGAAGTGGATGTTGCCCACGTAGGCGGTGACGCAGTAGGACTTGGCCCAGCCCACGGCGGCAGCGTACGCAGCCTTGTCCACCCATTCGAGGACGGTCCCCGCATCCACCGAGCCGCTGTGGCCCACATCCGTGGGGGCAGCCAGGAAGCGGAGGGTTACGGAATTGGCCGCGGTCTCAGTCATGCTGCGATCTTACTGAGGCGCGGTGTTACCGGAGGGTCGGGGCCGACACATACCCGCAACAGGTACTGCCCCACCCGCCCTTTTGGGGCGGACAGGGCAGTTCTGTCGGTGGACTACTGGAGGCTACTTTGCGCCGGTATAGGTGATATCCGGCTGTGCGGGCAGTTTCATGCCCACTCCGATGAAGAAGCTGGGGTGCGGCGGCTGGTTGTAGGCGATGTTCTCGCGCGCAACCGACTGCCGATACACAGGATCATGCATCAGGGTGCGGAGCCGGACGTCAGTGCCGGCGCTGGTGGTGTAGATCCGCAGTTCCGTGCTGTCCGACGACGGCCACGCAATTTCCTCACGCCAGTCACCGAGCAGATCGGCCTGGATGGCCGGAGTGCCCTTGGTGCTGTTGTTCGACTTCGTTCCGGCCGCCGTCAGCCATGACGCAGCCGAGGTCATCCAATTTGCATCACTATTGATAATGACTATCGTTAGTGATATGATAAAAACTCACTCACATCCCGGCCATATGCGCACTTATCCGCAGGCTCTCCCGGCAGTTCTCGCGGTTTCGGCACTGCTCCTCACGGCATGCGGGGCTGCTCCGGGCGCGGGCTCCGGACCGTCGCAGGGCGCAGGCCCTGACTCGGCCGGCACTTCCGCTTCTGCCACAGCAGGGCGGGCGAAGGAAGGCCAGGCCCCCACCCCTCGGCTGGTCCTGACCCACGACGCCGGCATTAGCGTTCTCGATGCGAAGACGCTGAAGCCCGTGGAGGAAGTGCCGCTGGAAGGCTTCAACCGCCTCAGCCCGGCGGGCGACGGCCGGCACGTTCTGGTGGCCACCGGAGATTCCTTCCGCGTCTTCGATGCAGGTGTGTGGACCGAGGCGCACGGCGACCATGGGCACTCCTATGCCGCCGCACCTCGGCTGACGGACCGGGCCTTCAGCGCCAGCAAGGCCGGCCACGTGGTCAACCACGCCGGGAAGACAGTGCTGTTCAATGACGGTTCAGGGAAGGTGGAGGTCTTTGATCCGGCCGCGCTGACTGACGCACTCAAGGCCGGCCTGCCCGAGACCAGCACCTACACCGCACCCGAAGCCCACCACGGCGTCGCCATCGCGTTGGAGGATGGGAAGCTGCTGGTCACCCTCGGGAACGAGGAGGGCCGCACTGGCCTGGCGCTGCTGAGTGCGCCGGAAAATGGCGGCGGGCAGGGACGCGGTGAACTGCTCCGCAACCAGGAGTGCCCCGGCGTGCATGGTGAGGCAGTGGCGGGCCATGAAACCGTGGTGGTGGGCTGTGAGGACGGCATGCTGGTCTACCGCAACGGCGCCTTCACCAAGGTTGCAGGCCCTGACCCGTACGGCCGCATGGGCAACCAGGCCGGAAGCCATGAATCTCCCGTGATCCTCGGCGATTACAAGGTGGACAGGGACGCTGACCTGGAGCGGCCCACCCGGATCTCGCTGGTCAACACCGACACCGGGACGCTGCAGCTGGTGGACCTGGGCGCCAGCTATTCCTTCCGTTCCCTGGGCCGCGGTCCGGGCGGGGAGGCTCTGGTGCTGGGCACCGACGGGGCGCTTCATGTGATTGATCCGACGACGGGCGAAGAGAGCACTGCCATTTCCGTGGTTGGCGCCTGGACGGAGCCGGATGCCTGGCAAGATCCCCGCCCGACCCTGTTTGTCCAGGGTTCAACCGCCTACGTCACAGAACCGGCTGCTTCCAGGATCCATGCCGTGGATCTCAAATCCGGGAAAATCATCAACAGCACGGACCTGGACCACGTGCCCAACGAACTGACCGGGGTGACCGGCTGACGCTCCTGCCACGGCAAAGACGTTAAAAGCCCGACGGCGGACCGGCACCTGGGTGCCTGTCCGCCGTCGGGCGCTGCTCGTTGAGGAGGAGTCCGCTTAGGCGAGGACTGCCAGTTTGGAGCCCTTGCGGCCGAACAGGACGCGGTCCACGGACACGCGGCCGGCTCCGGTGAGTGCGAGTGCCAGGGCGGCAGCGCCCAGGAGCAGCACCAGTTCGTACCCGCCCTTGTCGGCGAAGACTCCTGCCGAGGCGTGCACCAGGAAGAAGGCGCCGATCATGTTTACGGCCAGCAGGGCGGCCACCACGCGGGTGAGTACGCCCAAGATGAGGGCAATGCCGCCAGCCAATTCGAGGCCTGCGACGAGGGGCGCTGACACGTTGGCTGCCGGAACGCCCATCTGGGTGAACGCGGCCTGGGTGCCGGCGATGGTCCATTCGTTGAACTTCTGCCAGCCGTGGGCGGCGAAGAGGAAGCCGAGGGCGACGCGCAGGACGGTGATGGCAGTGGTGGTGAGGCGTGACTGATTCATAAATCGAGTCTCTCTGACCATTAGTTGAAGTGTCAACTAATGGTCCGCCATTGTGTCCTTTGTCATGACTTCCGGCGTCACGGAAGCGGAGCAGCCAGGTGGGCGGTGCCGGCCGTTAGGCTGAAACCGTGCCCAACCAATCCGCCCCCGCTGCCGTCCAGCGTCCCGCCAGCCATGCCCGGGAAATCCTGCGGCTCGCCGTGCCGGCGTTCGGCGCACTGATCGCCGAACCGCTGTTCCTGCTCGCGGATTCGGCCATTGTGGGCCATCTCGGCGTGGCCCAGCTGGCCGGGGTGGGGCTCGCCTCCGCCGTGCTGCACACCGCCGTCGGCCTGATGGTTTTCCTCGCCTACTCCACCACCCCGGCGGTGGCCCGCGCGATGGGACACGGCCAGCTGGGCAAGGCACTCGCGGCCGGGCGCGACGGCGTCTGGCTGGCACTTCTGCTCGGCTTGGTCCTGGCTGTGGCTGGCTTCTGGGCTGCTGAACCGCTGGTGGCCCTGATGGGGGCGGAGGGTGAGGTTCGCGCGTTCGCCGTTGACTATCTCCGCTGGTCCATGCCCGGCCTGGTGGCCATGCTGCTCATCTTCGCAGGCACCGGCGTCCTGCGCGGATTGCAGGACACCAGGACGCCGCTGCTCGTGGCCACCGCAGGCTTTGCCTTGAATATTGTCCTCAACCTGTGGCTGGTCTACGGGCTGGACTGGTCCGTTGCGGGCTCGGCGGCAGGCACCAGCGTGGCCCAATGGGCCATGGCGGCCGTCTATCTGGTGATGGTCCAGCGCAATGCCGCCCGGCACGGCATCAGCCTGTGGCCCGACTGGAGCGGCATCCGCGCAATGACCCGGGTCGGTTCGTGGCTTATGCTCCGCACGCTGAGCCTGCGCATCGCCATCCTGGCCACGGTATTTGTGGTCACGGGGCAAGGTGCCGTCAACCTGGCGGCACACCAGCTGGCCATGACCATCTTCTCGTTCCTCGCCTTTGCCCTCGATGCCCTTGCCATCGCCGCCCAGGCCTTGATCGGCAAGGAACTGGGCGCCTCCAACGCCGTCAGGGCGCGGCACCTGACCCGGACCATGATCCGCTGGGGCATTGGATTCGGCGTGGTCACGGGAGCCCTGCTGGCCGTCGCGGCGCCCTGGGCAGGGGTGCTGTTCACTTCCGACGCCGGCGTCCAGTCCGTGCTGACCTACGCCCTGTGGATCCTGGCAGCCGGTCAGCCTCTTGCCGGGTTTGTTTTTGTCCTGGACGGCGTGCTGATCGGCGCCGGGGACGCCAGGTACCTGGCGCTGGCGGGCGTGGTCAACCTCGCTGTCTACGTCCCCATGCTCGTGGCCGTTGCCGTCTCCGGCATGTCCGCCGCCGCAGGCCTGGTGTGGCTGTGGGCCGCCTTTGCGCTGGGGTACATGGCCGCCCGGGCGCTGACGCTGGGCCTGCGCGCCCGGGCGGACCGCTGGATGGTGCTGGGTTCGCCATAGGGCCGGCGGCCACTAAACTGGACCGGTGAACCAACCACTGACGCCCACAGATGCTCCCGCCGGCACCGCCCAGCAGGCAGACCTGTGGAAGCCGGTTCTGCTCCGGGCCGTGGCCGCACTGTTGTTCGGCGCCGCGACCATTTTCTGGGCCGGACCGTCGGTCCAGGTCATGGGCTGGGCGGGCGGGCTGTACCTGCTGGCCACGGGCCTGCTGGTCCTCTGGGCCATCCCGAAGACCGGCTACGCGCGTGACGGCATGCCCGGCAAGATCCTCTCCGCCGCAGGGGCCGCCCTGGCAGGCGCCGGTGTTGCCCTGGCGCTGCTTCACGGGGACCGCGTCTTCGGCGTCGTCGCGGCAGTGGGACTTGGCCTGGCCGGAGCCGTGGAGCTGTACTGCGGCCTCAAGTATCGTCGCCGGCACGTGCTGGCCCGCGACTGGCTGGCCTCGGGCATCATCGGCCTTGGTACCGCGACGATCCTGCCCTTCTTCATCAGCCTCGGAGCCCATGCCCTGCTGGGCGTCGCCGGCGGCGGAGCCATCATCTCCGGTGTGCTCTGGGTCCTGTCGGGGCTGACGCTAAGGCACGATTCCCGGCCCGCCTCCACGAAGCCGTAAACTAGAAGCGAAAGGTTCTACCCGGCGTAGAAAACGCGCCCGGAACAACCCCACACATTCGAACCAGCACGCCCTTCGGCATGGCTGTAGGAGAGGAACTACCTTGGCAGACCAGAAACCAGGAAAACCGCGCAAGCTGCGGACCTCGGTGAAGGGGCCGCTGATGTTCTCTGCGTTCTGGGCCGTCCTCGCCTTCGTTACGGTGCTGATCTTCGCCTCCGGCGGCAGCTCGAAGACCCCGCGGTTCGACCTCGCCTTCACGGGCGCCGGCATCGCGTTCATCGTCACGCTGGTGATCGCGGCCATGCTGGCCATGAGCCACAAGGAGAACTCCGAACACCTGGGCAAGGGATCCGGCGTCAACCTGAGTTCCGCCCGGAAACCGTCGCACGGATTCGGGGGACACGGCCCCAGCCAGGCCGGCGGCGCCCCTGAGACTCCGGACGCTGACGGTACCGGCTCCAGCCACTCCTAGCGAACAATAGCCTGCCGCGCGCGGTACGCTGCCACGTGCGCGCGGTTGGCGCAGTTCCCGGTATCGCAATACCGTTTCGACCGGTTGCGGCTGAGGTCCAGGACCACGGCATCGCAGTCCTCGGCCTCGCACACGAGCATGCGGTCCATCTCCTTGCTCCGGATGACGTCCGCCAAGGCCATGGCGGCTTCGGTGCCCATGCGCTCTGCCAGCGGCGCGTCCCTGGCAGTGGCGTGCAGATGCCAGTCCCACTCATCGTGCTTCATTAGCTGGGGGAGTGCGTTGGCCTCGCGCAACAGGCGGTTGACGCCTGCCACAGCAGAGTCTTCGTCTGCAGTCCAGAGGGCGGCAAGCCGCCCGCGCAGTTCGTGGACACTCGACAGCTCCGCCGCATCGCGGGCGCGGGCTCCACTGAACCCCTCGGACTGAAGGAAATGATCCAGGTCCGCCACCGTGGCGAGCGATTCGCGTCCGTTGGCGGCGGTGTTGATCAGGTTGACGACGGCGCGCAGGGCTATTTCGGTGTCAGGGGCAAAGACCATCTTGACTCCTTACTGGGGTCGGGCGTAATGTCAGGACCATTATCACACTTTACTCCTGACAGGAGGCGTCGGTGACTGCCGCCCCTAACCCCGCAGCCGCGGGCGGATTCCTTGGCTCGGGCCTTGGAATCGCGTTGTTCTCCTCTGCCGTCTTCGGGCTCTCCGGCTCCTTCGCCAAAGCGCTCCTGGAAACCGGCTGGTCCCCGGGCGCTGCCGTGACGGCCCGCCTGACCGGTGCCGCGCTGATCCTCGCCGTTCCTGCCGTTCTGGCCTTGCGCGGACGGTGGTACCAGCTGCGCGACAACTGGGTCACCATCGGTCTTTTCGGCCTGATCGGAGTGGCCGCATGCCAGCTGTTCTACTTCAACGCGGTAGCCCGCCTGTCCGTGGGTGTAGCGCTGTTGCTTGAATACCTGGCTCCCGTCCTCATCGTCCTTTGGCTATGGGGAGCCAGCAAGAAGCGGCCACGGGCGCTGACCTTCGGCGGAACAGTGCTGTCGCTCGGCGGCCTGGTTCTCGTCCTGGACCTCACCGGAACGGTCAAGATCGACATCATCGGGGTCCTGTGGGGGGTGGCCGCTGCCGTATGCCTTGCCATCTACTTTTTCATCACGGCCAAGGAGAATGATTCCCTGCCGCCCATCGTCCTGGCGTCCGCCGGGCTGCTGGTGGGGGCAGCCGTTATGTGGCTGGCGGCCGCCACGGGACTGCTTCCCATGGCCTTCAGCACCGCGGATACCAGGCTCGGCCCCTGGATCACGCCCTGGTGGGTCTCCCTGGGTGGCCTGGTCATCCTGGCAACAGTCCTGGCGTACGTTTCCGGCGTTGTCGCTGCCCGCGCCCTTGGCTCCAAGGTTGCGTCCTTCGTTTCGCTGACCGAGGTGCTGTTCGCCGTGACCTGGGCCTGGCTGCTTCTGGGTGAGCTGCCCGGCGCCATCCAGCTCCTGGGCGGCGTCCTCATTGTCGGCGGGGTGGTTCTGGTCCGGCTGGACGAGCTGCGCTCCGGCACGGCCGCTGCAACTGTCGGTGCGCCCGCGCCGCTGGACCACGCGAACGACGTCGAACCTGTGCCCTGAGTGCCGGCTGCCTTGCCCTGTAGGACTTGCCCTAAAAGGCAGGTGCCACAGGCCGGGGCACCGCCGTCGCCCCGCCGTTGTGCCTCCCTTTCGTTGAGCACCCGCCGATAAATGCCGCGAGGGCCCGGACACTGTGCAGTGTCCGGGCCCTCGCAGTAGGGCTTCTGCGGTTAGCGTGAAGCCTGGTCCTGCTCGCTGGCGTTCTTGGTGGCCTTCTTGCTGGCATCCTTCAGCGCCTGGATGACCTGGTTCAGCGCCGCGGTGTGCGTGCCTGACCATTCGCCGCGGAAATGGTCGGCGTCCGGGCCCTTCCAGTTGGTGCTGTCCAGCACGCGCGTCAGGTTGGACCTCTGCTGCTCGATCTCGCCAGCACCGGCCTGCAGCTTGCTGCCAAGAGTCCTGAGCTGTTCTACATCTGCGCCCCAAATAGCCATCAGTTTTCTCCTCGTTGCCTTGGATCCGATCCAGATCGGCATCCCAGCGGCCCCCGGCTCACCCGGAAGATCCATTACCTGGAACCTATCCCGGCCCCAAATCACTGTCGATGGGCACCGCTGCCCATGCACCACTCCCCATGGGCCACAGCTCCCGGTGGTTGAATGTCGACAAGCTCGATCACCGGTGGGCGGGGGGTCGATCCGAAGCGTTCCAGAGCCTAGCATGGGCATATGTGCCGGAACATCCGAACCCTCCACAATTTCGAACCGCATGCCACCTCTGAGGAAGTGCATGCCGCCGCGCTGCAGTATGTGCGCAAGGTCAGCGGCAGCACCAAGCCGTCCAAGGCCAACGAGGACGCCTTCGAAGCGGCGGTGCACGAGATCGCCCACATCACCCAACACCTGCTGGATTCGTTGGTCACCCACGCTCCCGCCAAGCACCGGGACGAAGAGGCCGCCAAGGCAAGGGCCCGGGCGGCCGTGCGCTTCGGCACCGCCTGAGCGGCGCTTCCCCTGAAAGTAAGTAGCGCCAACAGTCGTTTTGAGCGTTCATAACGACAGTTAGCGCTACCTAGTTGGGTGGGCGCTGCCTACTTGCCGAAGCTGCGCAGCCGGAGCGAGTTTGCCACCACCAGGACGGAACTCGCCGCCATCGCGGCACCGGCAATCATCGGGTTTAAAAGGCCCAGGGCGGCCACGGGAATGCCGACGGCGTTATAGAAGAACGCCCAGAACAGGTTGGCCTTGATGGTGGCCAGCGTCCGCCGGGACAATTCGATGGCCTGCGCCACCTGTCCCAGGTCATTGCCCATGACGGTGAGGTCCGCCGCCTCTATGGCCACATCGGTACCGGAACCCATGGCGATGCCCAGGTCAGCCTGCGCCAGCGCGGCGGCGTCATTCACGCCGTCGCCGGCCATCGCCACAATGGCCCCGCCCGCCTGGAGCCGACGGACGGCGTCGACCTTCCCGGCAGGCAGAACACCTGCATAAACGTTGTCAGGGGAAATGCCGACGGCGGCAGCGACCTGCGCGGCCACCGCGGCGTTGTCCCCGGTCAGCAGAATGGGGCGCAGCCCGAGCTTCTTCAGCTTTGCCACAGCTTCCGCGGATCCCGGCTTCACGGTGTCGCGGAGACTGATGATGCCGGCAGGGGTGCCGTCCACCGCCACCCAGATGGCCGTGGCACCGGTAGCTTCCGCATCGGCCAGCGCCTCCATCTGCGCGCCGGAAGGGCGGACGTCGTTCTCCGTGAGCCAGCCGGTGCGGCCCGCGAGGATCACTCGCCCATCAGCGGTTCCCACCACTCCGCCGCCGGGTGCCGAACGGAAGTTTTCGACGGCGGGGAGCCGCCCGCCGTCGTCGTGCCCGGTTTGTGCCTCAAGGGCCGCGGCCGCGATGGCGTGTGCGATCGGGTGCTCCGATGCCGCTTCGACGGCGCCGGCGAGCCGCAGCACGTCCTTGCCCTGGTATCCGTCAAACGCGAGAGTGTTGGCCACGGCGAGTTTTCCGGTGGTGACGGTGCCGGTCTTGTCGAGCAGGATGGTGTCCACGGTGCGGGTGTCTTCGAGGACCTGCGGGCCTTTGATCAGGATGCCCAGCTGGGCGCCCCGGCCGGTTCCGGTGAGCAGTCCCACGGGAGTGGCAAGCCCCAGGGCGCACGGGCAAGCGATGACCAGGACGGTGACTGCGGCGGTGAAAGCTGCCCTGAGCTCGGCAGGCTCAATCACCGGGCTGCTGAATGCGAGCCACAGCGCAAACGTGAGCACGGCGAGGGCAAGAACTATGGGGACAAAGACGGCGCTGATCCGGTCGGCGAGGCGGGCGATGGGGGCTTTGCCGGTCTGCGCCTGCGAGACCAGCCGGGCCATCTGTGCCAGCGTGGTTTCGGAGCCCACGCGTGTGGCCCGGACCAGTAGCCGGCCGGAAGTGTTGATGGTGGCGCCCGTGACCTTGCTCCCGGGCTCCACCTCCACCGGGACGGATTCGCCGGTCAGCAGGGATGCGTCCACTGCTGAAATTCCGTCGATCACCTCTCCGTCCGTGGCGATTTTTTCGCCGGGGCGGACCACAACGACATCTCCCACGCGGAGCTGATCGGCGGGGACTTTATGTTCGGAGCCGTGGCGAAGGATGGTGGCGTCCCTGGCGCCAAGGTTCAGCAACGCCTTGAGGGCGTCGCCGGCCTTCTGTTTGGCGTTGGCTTCGAGGAACCGGCCAAGGAGCAGGAAGGTGGTGACCACGGCGGCCACTTCGAAGTACAGCCCGCCGCTTTCCATGCCCTCCATGGCCGGGTGTTCGGTCATACGGGGATCCAGGGCCAGTTGCCACACGCTGAAAAGGTAAGCGGCAGCGACGCCGATGGAGACGAGAGTGTCCATGGTGGACGCCAGGTGGCGGGCATTGACGGCCGCAGCGCGATGGAAGGGCCAGGCCGCCCAGCTGACCACCGGAAACGCCAAGGCCCCGGCTACCCAGCCCCAGTTGGGAAACTGCACGGCCGGAACCATCGAAATCGCGAGGACCGGGAGCGTCAGTATCGCGGCCACGATCAGGCGCGGGCGCAGTTGCGAGGAGGCGGGGCCGTGGGACATGTGGTCACCTTGCGCGCCGCCTTCGGCGCCATGCTCCGCGTGCTCGGTCGTTCCTCCCTTAGACGCACGCTTCCGCATGCCACCGGAGTCGGCGCTGTGCCCGTCTTCCGTACCGCCGTGCTGAGGCTGGTCGTGATCGGTGGCGTGGTGCTCGTGGGCGGTGCTTTGGCTCGGGTAGCGCGGGAGGCGGACGGTTGCTTTGTAGCCGGTGGCGTTGACTGTGTCCACTATTTGCTGGTCCGTGATGCCGGCCGGGACCGTGACGTGGGCGGATTCCAGCGGGAGGTTGACGGAGGCTTCGACGCCGTCGAGTTTGCCCAGCTTCTTTTCCACGCGGTTCACGCAGGAGGCGCAGGTCATGCCCTCAATGTCCAGTTCAACCACCCGGCTTTGAGGCTGGTGATGGAGATGGTCTGTGCTCATGATGGATCCCCCGATCAGACAGCGTTACGCGTCGTTGGCAACAACCAGGTAGCCTGCTTCGGCTACCGCCTCGCCGATCTCGGACGGCGACAGCTCCTGGCTTGAGGTGATGGTGACGGTGGAAATGCCGCCGGCGTTGAGTTCGACGTCGAACGTTTCAACCCCGGCGAGCGATTCAAGTTCCTCGCTGACAGACGAAATGCAGTGGCCGCAGGTCATGCCGGACACGTTGACGGTGGTGGAGGTGCTGCTCATGGCTGGCTCCTTGAAAGGGGGCCGGCGGTGGCCGGCCGTGAATGGGTGGTCAGTGGCAGGTGGTCAGCGCAGGAGGCGGCCGATGGCCTCTGTAGCTTCCTTGACTTTGACGTCGATGGCTTCAGCGCGAAGGTCAGGGTCAGGTTCCGCGGCGGCACCCACTACGCAGTGGCCGATGTGCTCCTCCACGAGTCCCAGGCTCACGGCGTGAAGCGCTTTGGTGACCGCGGAGACCTGAGTCAGTATGTCGATGCAGTATTTGTCCTCATCCACCATCCGGGCGATGCCGCGGACCTGGCCTTCGATGCGCTTGAGCCTGCGCAGGTATGCCTCTTTGTTGGCGGTGTAGCCATGCGTAGGCGCCGGGTCGGTGCCAGTGTGTGTGGTCAAGGTTTCCTGCGAAGGTTCCATGCTGCCAATATATACCCCGTAGGGGTATATAGCAAGTACCCCCTGGGGGTATCCAATTCGGGGATGCTCGCCACGAGCCAGGGGTAGGTACGGTTGCCGGAGGGCAGAAAAAAGCTCCGGAGTGCGTTATTGGGGGATACGCACTCCGGAGCAGCTTTTGGGGCAGATTAATCCGGCCTCTGCGACCGGATCCTTCTGCTTGAATTAGCTTACGTGCCGGTACAGCCGTCCGCTACCACCTCGAATAACTACTTTCGCTTTATTATTTCGGACCCCCGGAAACGGCCCCGAAGAGCCGAGGCCAACGGCTCAGGCTCCCGGCTCAGGCCTCGTCCTGATGCGCCGGTCTCCGGTAGGGAACCACCAGCACTGGCCGGCTTTGATGATGAGTCAGCCAGAGTCCAACTGATCCGTTGAGCAGTTCGGAGATCCGGTGGGTCAGGCCCCGCTCCGACGTTCCCACGACGATCATGGGGGAGTTGCTTTCCGCGGCGAGACGGGCCAGTGCACGGCCCGGATCCCCCGCCAGGGTCCGCAGGGTCCAATCAACGGGGGCGCCCGACGTCGCGGCGTCGGCCACGGCTCGCTCGATCACCGCCCTGAGGCCGGAGGTGACCGATCGGATATCGTCGTCGTCCTTGTCCGGGTGAAGCGACAGTCGGTGCGCGGATCTGGTCGGATCCCATTCCACCAGGTAGCTGGCCTCGTCAACATAGGCGCACAGCAACGGCGCTGACAGTTTGGCTGCGAGGGATGTTGCGGTCTTCAGCACCTCCGGATGCTGATCGGGCAGCAAGCCGACCAAGAGTGGAGGCGGGCCACTGAAACGTTCTGGATTCATAAGGCCATTCTGTGCCGCTGGGCGCCACTTGAACAGGGCGTCAGGCGCGTGGACGTGTCAGCATGGACGTGTCAGCCGGCAGCGGGCGACGCCGAGACCACCACGTTTTTTCCCCACGGGTCTTCCGTGTAGCAGCTGATCAGGACCACGCGGCTGGGCACCATGTCCCAGATGGGGCTGTCCTTGAGGCTGTCCTTGAGGTATGTGGTGACGCTGTCCACGCGGTAAGGGATGGTGCCGGTTACGGTGACGACCTCGAACGTGTCGCCAATGACGGCAGCGGAGCTGAGGTGATTGAACGGGGCGTCCCGGCCCTCCCAGCTGTGTCCGATGATGTACGTGGTGTTGCCCGACCCGTTGCCGGGAGTCCCGAACGGTGTCAGCCAATACCCGTCCATGGTGGTGGGCGGCTCTACTGTACGGGTGGCGACGGCCGAGGCGTCCGGTTCAAGGGGATGGACGGCCGTGTCGATTGCCGCAGCGGGGTAGAGGATACGCAGGGGTGCGGAGGCTTCCGGCAAAGCCGGGCCGGGGGTGGTGGCGTCTGCGGCCGGGGCTGTTGCCGTCTTTGGAGCTGCCCCCGGAGCTTCGCCAGTGCCGGACAGCGGCCAAGGAACGGACGACGGCGTGGCCCGGGACCGTGCCGACAGTTCCGCTGCGGGGACGGCGGCTTCCCCGTGCTTGAGCAGCGGAGCACCGAAGGTGAGGGACAGGAAACCCAGGACTCCGCACAGCAGGATTGCCAGATCTCCACGGTTCCATGCCCGGACGCGCAGGACTTCCAGGACACGCAGAACGCCACCCCGGACGCCGTGGGTGCTGGAGTGCTTCGCCATGATGTTCCTTTGCGTTCAGAGGGTTGAAGGTGCGCCTGCTTGAAATTGCGCCGAGGGCGTCCCGCCAGGTTTTGGCGGGACGCCCTCGGTGACAGTCTGTGGCAGCGCTGGCGGCGTCAGCCCGCCGTCGGCGATTCCGTGCGGGACTTGCGGCGCACCGCAACCACGGCGCCTGCACCCAGCAGGACACCCAGGCCGGCCAGCCACGTAGTACCTTCATCTGTTCCGCCCGCAGCGGTTTGTGCGTTGAAGCCCTGGTTGGTGCCCTTGCTGACAGCGGCTGCTGCCGCGGCGGGCGCCTTGGCAGCTGCGCCCTTGGGGGCGGCAACCTGGGGTGCTGGCGTCTGCGCCGCCGGTGTGACCGCGCCGGCGGCCCCAGCCACCACTGCCGGTGGGTCCACGACGATGGGCGGAACAACAACCAGTGGATCCACAACAACCGGTGGGTCCACGACGACGGGCGGAACAACAACCGGCGGCAGCGTCACGGCCTCGCAGTCATTGTCAAAGTCCGCCATCCCTTGAACGTCCCAGTTCAATCCGCCAGGCAGCAGCTCATTGGGAGGGATGATGTCCCTTGAGTGACCGCTATGGGCACCCAGGCCGTTCACCCCGCTAAGGTCAATGCTGATGGTGTGTCCGTTGTGGCAAAGAGTGAAGTTGTCTGCCGCGCTGGCCGGGGCCGTGACGCTGAGCATTGTCAGCCCCACCACTCCCAAGGTTGCGAATGTTCGTTTCATGGTTTTTCGTCTCCCCAGATTTTTCCGAAAGGACCATGGCGGCGAGGGAGAAGCGGCGGTTCTCTGAATGCCCCCAGCAGCATGATCAGTTTTGCTTGTGGATTCAGGCTAGGGGCGCCGGACGGGCGCGGTCGCGAGTAGCGGGTACTCGTCTTTTTCCGCCTTTGACCTGCGCCGTTACCTGTGGGTACGCGGAAATGGGAGCCCGCTACTGGAGTTTTCCACCCTTGAACGTGGACAGAGCGGCGCCTAACGTTGGAGCATACGAAAGGTGCGTGACCGGCATGGAAATCTACATGTGGTGGCTGGATCTGGACCTGCAAACCAAGGAATGGCTGAGAGAAAACCTCCGTGCGGCGGAACTGCCGCTGCCGGTGCTGCAGGGCATCGCCGAAGCCGGCGGGCCGCATCCGGATACCCCGGTGGCTGTCCTCACCGAAGCCGACTGGGATTTCATCGAGACGCAGTCCGAATTCGTCGACTGACCGGACGCCCCTGGCGCCGCCGGCACGGCCACGCCGGACCGGTACACCCGGAGCAGTCCCCTCGGACCAGTCCACATAGCGAAGAAAAGCGTTGCGGCCCTCCGGCCGGGGTGGTTGCATGGGTGCATGGCAACCGCAGAGAACTTTGTCTTAGCGATCGGGACCAAAAAAGGCCTCTGGCTGGCCACCAGCCAGGACCGGAAGCAATGGTCCTTCTCCGGCCCGCATTTCCTGATGAGCGAAATCCCGAGCATCGGGATCGACACACGGGACGGCCGTACCCGGATCATGGTGGGCGTCAGGTCCGAGCACTGGGGCCCGACTGTGGCCCATTCCGATGACCTCGGCGCCACCTGGACCGAACCTGGACAGGGCGCCATCACGTTCCCCGAAGACACCGGCGCGGCCGTGGAGCGCATCTGGCAGATCTACCCGGACGCAGAGTCGCGGCCAGGGGTGGTATGGGCAGGTGCCGAACCGATTTCGGTCTGGAAATCCACCGATGGCGGCGAGCATTTCGAACTCAACCGCGGGCTATGGGACCACCCTCACCGCAGCGACTGGGGTGCGGGCTACGGCGGCGCCGCCGCCCACTCCATCGTGGTGAATCCGGCCGGGGACAACGTCCACGTCGCCATGAGCACCGGCGGTGTGTACCGCTCGCTCGACGGCGGTGAGTCCTGGGAACCCCGCAACAAGGGTATTTCGGCCTACTTCATGCCGGACCCCAATCCTGAGTTCGGCCAGTGCGTCCACAAGATCGCGGCGGATGCTGCGGTGGAAGGACGGCTGTACGCGCAGAACCATCACGGCGTCTACCGCACGGATGATAACGGCGAAAACTGGAACTCCATCGCCGAGGGACTTCCGGCCGACTTCGGTTTTGTGATGCTGACGCACCCGCGCCGGGAAGGAACCGCCTGGGTTGTGCCGCTCAAGGCCGACGGCGAGCGGATCCCGCCCGAAGGGAAGCTTGCCGTGCACCGAACGGACGATGCCGGGGCCACCTGGAAGCGCCTGGATACGGGCCTGCCCAAGGGGGAGTACAACAGCGTCCTCCGCGACGCCGCGGGCGTGGATTCATCCGAGCCAGCCGGCGTCTACTTCGGAACGCGCGGCGGCACCGTGTACGCCAGCGCGGATGAGGGGGAGACGTTTGCTGAGGTTGTCAGCCATCTCCCCGACGTCCTGTGTGTCCGCGCCTGCGTAGTCTCTACGGCTGGACTGCCGGTTCCGGAAACGGCAGCGGCCCGCGGTGCCTGACATCAGCGTCGTACTACCCAGCATCCTCCAGCCGCTGGCCGGCGGCCAGTCCATCCTGACTGCGCCCGCCGACGGGACGGTGACGGTGGGAAGCCTGCTGGATTCGGTGACCGGGGATTACCCGGTGCTGGCCAGGCGGCTGCGGGACGAAACCGGGGCGCTTCGCCGGTACGTGAATATTTACGTTGCCGGTGACGAAGTGCGTCGGCTCCAGGGCCTGGAAACTGAGGTGTCGCCCGGCCAGGAGGTACTGGTCATCCAGTCGGTGGCCGGAGGTTAGGGCCGAAGTATCTCTCGGGCGGTCCGGCGGGCAGTCCTGACTGACTGCGCCCGCCCTCGTCGTGCAAGACTCCGGAGTACAAGATTCAAGGGTGCAAGATTCCGCAAGTAGTGCTGCGCCAGCGGCCCAACACGCGGTCAGGCAATGCGCCAGACGCTGCATTCGTCCGTATTGATCGCTTTCCGCGAGCCGGTGTGATGGTCCATGATCCAGACAACGCCGATTCCCGGTGCTGTCTCCTGGACACGGCCACGGCGGATGACCACGTCGTCGTAGCTGGGGCCTACGGAGAGGCGGGCCTCGATTTCATCGCCGCGGTGGAGCTGGTCCAGGGCGCGGACTCTTGTTACATGGGCTTTGGCTTCCTTCAACATGGGGGCCTCCTGGCTGGAGCTGGTGCCTGCGCTTGCCGGCACTTCCAGTGTGGCTGGGCAATGTTGCGCCCTGGTTTCCTCAACGTTAGGAGCCGGTTAGTTCTCCGCGATCGATTCGTTTCCGCCGGCACTACAGATTCGGCGAATCCCACACGTCAAACCCCGCTGCGGCCTTCAGTTGGGCATCGTGCCGGTTCAGGCCTACCGCCGGCGGGCCTCCCGGGCAAGAATGAGCACTATGCAACTTCCCGTGATGCCTCCCGTCCCGCCCATGCTCGCCAAGGCCGTCAGCGGGATGCCCGACGGGGCCCTCAGCTATGAGCCCAAGTGGGACGGGTTCCGGTCCATCATTTTCCGCGACGGCGATGAGCTGGAGATCGGCAGCCGCAACGAAAAGCCAATGACCAGGTATTTTCCTGAGCTCGTGGAAGCCCTGAAGGAAAACCTGCCGCCCCGCTGTGTGCTGGACGGCGAGATTGTCCTGGTGGGGGCCTCCGGTGACCGGCTCGATTTCGATGCCCTGCAGCAGCGCATCCATCCTGCCGCCAGCCGGGTCAAGCTCCTCGCCGAACAGACGCCCGCCAAGTTTGTGGCCTTTGACCTGCTGGCCCTGGGCGACGACGACTACACCGGCCGGCCCTTCGCCGAGCGTCGGGCAGCGCTGGAAAAGGCGCTCGCCGCCAGCAAGGCTCCCGTCCACCTCACCGCCGCGACCAAGGACAAGGCCACCGCCGAGCAATGGTTCCAGCAGTTCGAAGGTGCAGGCCTGGACGGGATTGTGGCCAAGCCGCTGGAGGGGAGCTACCAGCCGGACAAACGCGTGATGTTCAAGGTCAAGCACGAACGTACGGCCGATTGTGTGGTGGCCGGCTACCGCGTGCACAAGAGCGGACCGGACGCGATCGGCTCTTTGCTGCTGGGCCTGTACAAGGACGACGGCGGCCTGGCGAGCGTGGGCGTGATCGGCGCCTTCCCCATGAAGCGCCGGCAGGAGTTGTTCGAGGGACTCCAGACGCTGGTCACGGACTTCGACGGTCATCCTTGGGCCTGGGCCAAGCAGGAGGAAGGCGAACGGACCCCGCGCAACGCGGAGGGCAGCAGGTGGAGCGCGGGCAAGGATCTGTCTTTTGTGCCGCTCCGGCCACAACTGGTGGTGGAGGTCAG
Source organism: Pseudarthrobacter raffinosi (assembly GCF_023913835.1). NCBI lineage: Bacteria > Bacillati > Actinomycetota > Actinomycetes > Micrococcales > Micrococcaceae > Pseudarthrobacter > Pseudarthrobacter raffinosi. The sequence goes on from NZ_JAMXBG010000014.1 coordinate 37,577, forward strand.
GTATGACCACATGGAGGGCGACCGCTTCCGCCACACTGCCCAGTTCAACCGCTGGCGGCCGGACCGGGATCCCGAATCCTGCACCTACGCCCAACTGGAGGAACCGGTCAGCTTCGACCTTGCCTCGGTCCTGGACACCGGACGGCCGTAGGCACCCTGCCCGCTTCCCGCCGTCGAACGTTCCAGCCCATCTGCCCCGCGCGGGTACGGAAAAGCCGGCGCGTCCTGGGGACACGCCGGGCCTTCCGGTAAGCAACTGGGCAGCAGCGTCCGGGCTGTAACGTCTGGGCTGCCGGGCCTACTTCAGGCCAAGCTGCTTGGTGGGGACGTTGAAGGTCTCCTTGGCTGTCAGGGCGGAGATGGCCGAGATCCCGCAGATGACGGCGGTGAAGATGCTGATCTGGACCCAGCCGCCGGGCCTGATGCCGCCCATCGCTGCCACGATGGCGGGAGCGAAGCCTGCCATCAGGAAGCCGAGCTGGGTTCCGATGGCCAGGCCGGAGAAGCGGACCTTGGTGCTGAACATCTCGGCGTAGAAGGACGGCCAGACGGCGTTGGAGGCAGCGTAACCGCAGGAGAAGAACCCGATCGCTGCGAGGAACATCAGCGGGACGCTTCCGGATTCCAGGCTGAGCAGGAAGACCGGCGTGAGGATGGCGCTGGAGAGTGCGCCGTAGATGAAGACCGGCTTGCGGCCGATCCTGTCGGCGAGCATGCCAAAGAGCGGCTGGGTGCCCAGGGCCACCAGGTTGGCGCCGACGACCAGCCAGAGCGTCGTGGTCCCGTCAACACCGGCGACGGTCTTGGCGTAGCTGATGGCGAGGGTGCCGAACACGGTGGAGACAGCGGCGATGAAGGCACAGCAGACCACTCGGAGCACATCGCGCCAGTGGTCCTTGAGGAGGTCGGCAACGGGCAGCTTGGAGATCTGGGCGGTCTTCTGGGCTTCCTCGAAGGCCGGCGGTTCGTGCAGTGTGCGCCGGATGAAGAACGCCACCAGCACCACCACAGCGCTGAGCCAGAACGGAATGCGCCAGCCGATGCCGTACTTGATCTCGTCCGGGAGGGCCAGGACGGGGATGAAGACGAGGGCGGCGAGGATCTGGCCGCCCTGGGTGCCCGTGAGGGTCCACGAGGTGAAGAAGGAGCGGCGGTTGTCCGGCGCGTGCTCCAGCGTCATGGATGACGCCCCGGCCTGCTCGCCCGCGGCGGAGAGACCCTGGCAAAGCCTTGCCAGCACCAGCAGTGCCGGAGCCCACCAGCCCACGGTGTTGAAGTCAGGCAGGCAGCCGATCAGGAACGTGGACGCGCCCATTAGCAGCAGCGTGAACATCAGCACCTTCCGCCGGCCCACCCGGTCACCGAAGTGGCCCAGGATGACGGCGCCCACCGGCCGTGCCACGTAGGCGAAACCGAAGGTGGCGAAGGACATGATGGCCGCGTTGGCCCCGGCGTCCGGGAAAAACACCGTGGGGAAGATCAGGGCGGCGGCGGAACCGAAGATGAAGAAGTCGTAGTATTCGACGGCGCTGCCCAGGAAGCTGGCGAGGGCTGCTTTCTTTGGCGTCCCGGCCGGGGCAACGGTGCCCGGCCCGGCGGACGGAAGTGTCTGGCTCATGGAGTTCCTTTGATGTGACGACGTTGTCGCGGATGGATCTGGAGGGCGCAGCCGCACCTGCCTGAGTGATGGCGGAGCGCGGTGCGGCTGGTGTCCGTTGAAAGACCCGGACCAGTAGCCACATGGTGGGAGCTACTTGTGCGATACAGCAATGATGGCTGTGAGCGCAGTCACTTGTCAAGAAAATAATCACCATCTAGAAATAGTTCCCACGATGTGGCAACATCGACGTATGAGTGTGAATCAAACCACAGCAGTCGATGACGTTGCCGCCGAGTCACAGCCGCCCAAGGGTGACCGTACCGACATGGTGGGCAAGGCCCTGGGCCTGCTGGTCCTCCTGGGCGACGAACCCCGCGGTGCCAGCGCCGCGGAGATCTCGCGCCGGGCCGAACTTCCGTTCAGCACCACCTACCGCCTCCTGGGTTCCCTGACGCGCGACGGCTTTGTGGACTATGAGCCGGACGGCCGCCGCTACCACCTGGGCCTCCGCATCTTCCAGCTGGGGCAGCGGGTCTCCAATCATCACGGATTTGCCGGCACGGCCCTGCCGGTCCTGCGTCGCGTCACCGAGCAGACGGGGGAGGCCACCATCCTCAGCGTCCGCGACGGCCATCATCACCTCACCGTTAACAAGGTTGACGGCCCCCAGGCGTTTCGCGTCACCAGCGACCCCGGCCACCTTGGCGCCCTGCATGCAACCGCCGTGGGCAAGGCCCTCGTGGCGTTTGCCGAGGACGCGGAGCGGGAAGCCCTGATCGAGGAGCTCCAGTTGGAAGCGCTCACCGAACACACCATCACGGACCGGGGTGCCTTCCGCGCCGAAATGGAACTGGTTCGCCGCCAGGGGTATGCCGTGATGGATGAGGAGAACGAGAACGGCATGCGCGCCGTGGCCGTGCCGCTGCTCAATTCTCAGGGCCACGCCTTCGCCTCCCTTGCCACCGCCGTTCCCGTGTTCCGCCTCAGCATGGAAGCCCTGCTGGCCCATGTGCCCCTGCTGCAGGATGCCGCGGCGGAGCTGGCAGCGCGCTTGCCGCAACGGTAAATAACTCCAAAATGTTCGCATCTAGAACAATCGTGCGAGAAGTGAACAAGTGTTGTACTGTAATCCCTATCACCCGACCCGCCGCAGACGCCTCGAGCGCCGCTGCCCGCCGGGTGCCGTATCAAAAGGAGCTGCCCGGATGAGCAATCGAACTGAGTCCTACCTCGTGGGACTGGTCGGCGATGGCGTGATGCCGTCACTCACTCCCGCCATGCACGAACGCGAAGGCGATGTGCAGGGCCTGCGCTACCTCTACCGCCCCATTGACCTGCTGGAGCTCGGGCTTTCCGGCGATGCCGTGGGGGATCTGCTCAAGAGTGCCCGCAGCCTGGGCTTCAACGGCCTGAACATCACCCATCCGTGCAAGCAGCTTGTGCTGGCGCACCTGGACGAGGTTTCGCCGGATGCACTCAGGCTCGGGGCCGTCAACACAGTCGTCATCGAGGACGGCCGTTTCATCGGCCACAACACCGACTTCTCCGGCTTCGCCGCCGCGCTTGCCTCCGGCCTTCCGGGCGCGCGGCTGGACCGCGTGGTCCAGCTTGGCGCGGGAGGTGCTGGGTCCGCCGTCGCCTATGCCCTGCTCACGGCCGGCGTGAAGGCGCTGGACCTGGTGGATGTGGACCCCGCCCGCTGCGCGGCACGCGCCGCCGAGCTGGCCGGCTTCTTCCCGGGCCGCACCGTCACAGCGCGTACGACGGCGGAGCTGCCGCAGCTGATGCACTTGGCCGACGGTCTGGTGCACTGCACGCCCGTGGGCATGGCCGCCCACCCGGGCGTCCCGCTGGACCTGGACCTGCTGGAAACACGGCACTGGGTGGCGGACATCGTCTACCGCCCGATCGACACCGAACTGGTCCGCGGCGCCCGCGCCAAAGGCTGCGAGGTCCTGGACGGCGGCCGCATGGCCGTGGGCCAGGCGGCGGACTCTTTCCGGATTTTCACCGGGCAGGAAGCCGACGCTGACCGTATGCGCGGCCACTTCCTGGAGCTTGTGGCCAAGGAAGAGGTGGCTGCCTGATGCGCACCGGAATCGCTACGGTCTGCCTCTCCGGCACCCTGAAGGAAAAGATGCAGGCCTGCGCCATCGCCGGCTTTGACGGGATCGAAATCTTCGAGCAGGACCTGGTCACGTCGCCGCTCACGCCCGAGGACGTCCGCAAGATGGCGGCGGACCTCGGCCTCACGCTGGATCTTTACCAGCCGTTCCGCGACTTCGACAGCGTGTCCGAAGACCTCCTGGCCGCCAACCTCCGGCGTGCCGAAGCCAAATTCAAGCTCATGGCGCGGCTGGGCATGGACACCGTCCTGGTCTGCTCGAATGTGGCCACCGCCGGCATCGACAGCGACGACCTCCGGGTGGAACAGCTCGGCCAACTGGCTGCGCTGGCCGGGGACCACGGCGTCAAGGCGGCCTACGAGGCCCTGGCCTGGGGCAAATACGTCAACGACTACGAGCACGCCCACAAGCTGGTGGAAGCCGTGGACCACCCCAACCTGGGCACCTGCCTGGATTCCTTCCACATCCTTTCCCGCAACTGGGATACCGCCCCCATCGAGGCCTTCAACCCGGACAAGATCTTCTTCGTCCAGGTGGCAGACGCCCCCAAGCTCTCCATGGACGTCCTCTCCTGGAGCCGGCACTACCGGGTGTTCCCGGGCGAGGGCCAGTTCGAGCTCGCCAAGTTCATGGGCCACGTGGTCCGGGCGGGGTACAGCGGCCCGGTGTCGCTGGAAATCTTCAACGACGTCTTCCGCCAGTCGGACGTGGAGCGCACCGCCGTCGACGCCATGCGCTCGCTCATCTGGCTGGAGGAGCAGAGCGCCAAGTGGCTGGATGCTGCTTCTGACGGCGAGACGGGCACGGGTGCCGCTGGCACCCGTGCCCCCGGCCGCCGTCGTTATCCAATGGAACTCGCCACGCTCCCGCAGGTAGCCGAACCGGCAGGCTACAACTTCGCCGAAGTCAGGGCCGCGGACACCAAAGGACTGGAAACCGTCCTGGGCCAGCTGGGCTTCGAGTTCAACGGTCGGCACCGCACCAAGGACGTGCAGCTCTGGAGCCTGGGCCACGCCCGGGTGATCATCAACGAGGCCGCACCAGCAGACGGGGACGACTCAACGGTGGGCACGTCAGCGGGGGATGCGTCGCCCGCCACCGCTCCTGCCATTGGTGCCCTTGGCTTTGACGTCGCCTCCCCTGTGATTGCCGCTGCCCGCGCCCAGCAGCTGAAGGCCCCCGCGGTCCCGCGCAAGAGCCAGGCCAACGAGGAAGTGTTCCAGGGCTTCGCCGCCCCGGATTCCACGGAGATCTTCCTGTGCCAGGGCACGTCCGACGGCACCGCGGCCTGGACCAGCGAATTCGGGGAGGGGCTCGAAAAGCCAGCCGCCGGACCCTCCGCCGTGATCGACCACGTCAACCTGGCGCAGCCGTGGCAGCATTTCGACGAGGCCGTCCTCTTCTACACAAGCGCCCTGGCCCTGGAGCCGCAGCCGTTCGCGGAGGTGCCCAGCCCCACCGGCCTGGTCCGCTCGCAGATCATGGCCACCGGGGACCGCGCCGTGCGGCTGGTGCTGAACCTGGCGCCGCTGAACCAGCAGCGCAGGACCTACCAGGAACACATCGCCTTCGCCGTGGATGACCTGGTGGCCACCGCCAGGGACTGCAAGGCCCGCGGGCTGGAGTTCCTGCAGATCCCGGCCAACTATTACGAGGACCTGGACGCACGCTTCGGGCTGGTACCGGACTTCCTGGCCACGCTGCAGGAACTGAACCTGCTGTACGACCGGGACGCGGATGGCGAATTCCTCCACTTCTACACGGCCACCGTGGGCAGTGTGTTCTTCGAAATGGTGGAACGCCGCGCGGCCTACGACGGCTACGGCGCCCCCAACGCCCCCGTGCGCCACGCAGTCCAGTACGACCACCTGCAGCACCGGTAAAGACAGCACCACCACTCAGAAGCAACAACCAGAGAAGAGGAGGCCGCAGTGGAGACACAGCAGGATCTCAGTGCAGAGATAAACGCCATGGGCGATGCCTACGCGCGGGCGCTCAAGGACGGCGTCTCGGCCGAGACCCAGCCCCGGCTGGACTACGCGCCATACCGCAGCAGCATCCTGCGGCACCCCACCAAAAGCCTGCACCACGCGGACCCGGAAACCATTGAGCTGTACTCGCCGGCGTTCGGCCACCAGGACGTGCACGCCCTGGAATCGGACCTGACCATCCAGCACAACGGCGAACCCCAGGGCGAGCGGATCATCGTGGCCGGCAAGGTCCTGGACGGCGACGGCCGCCCCGTGGCCGGGCAGCTCGTGGAAATCTGGCAGGCCAACGCGTCCGGCCGCTACATCCACAAACGCGACCAGCACCCGGCGCCGCTGGACCCCAACTTCACCGGAGTGGGCCGCTGCATCACCGGCCCGGACGGCTCGTACCGGTTCACCACCATCAAGCCCGGCGCCTACCCGTGGAAGAACCACGTCAACGCCTGGCGGCCGGCCCACATCCACTTCTCCATGTTCGGCACGGAGTTCACGCAGCGGATCGTCACGCAGATGTACTTCCCCGGGGACCAGCTCTTCCCGCTGGACCCCATCTACCAGTCCATCGTGGACCAGGACGCCCGCGACCGGCTGGTGGCCAGCTACGACCACAACCTGACCGAGCCGGAGTGGGCGCTGGGCTACAACTGGGACATCGTCCTCACCGGTTCCAAGCGGACCTGGACCGAAAACGAGGCGCTCGGCGCAGCAGGAGACGAGGAATAACATGAGCACAACCACCAATCTTGTTCCCACCCCCGGCCAGACCGTCGGCCCGTTCTACGGTTACGCCCTGCCGTTCGAGAAGGACAACGAACTCCTGGCTCCCGGCTCGCCCGGTTCCCTCCGCCTCCAGGGCACCGTTTACGACGGCGCCGGGGAGACCATCCCGGACGCCATCCTGGAGATCTGGCAGCCCGACGCCGACGGCAGGATCGTGCAGCAGACCGGCTCCCTGGTCCGCGACGGCTACACCTTCACCGGCTGGGGCCGCGCGTCCGTGGGCCACTCCGGCGTGTACACCTTCACCACCGTGAACCCCGGCCCCACCGGACCCGGTGCCGCACCCTTCATCTCCGTGGCCGTATTTGCCCGCGGCCTGATGAACCGGCTTTTCACCCGCATGTACCTGCCGGAAAACGAGGAAGCCCTCGCCAAGGACCCGCTGCTCAGCTCCCTGGACCCGGACCGCCGCAAGACCCTCATGGCCCGCCGCGATCCCGACGGCGGACTCACCTGGGACATCCGCCTGCAGGGCGAGGGCGAAACAGTCTTCCTGGACTTCCAGTGACGGACGCCGCCGGCATGGAAGGTACCGGCCACTTCGGAACCGCTGCGGACGGCGACGTCGGCCTGCTCAGTCCTGTCTCGGCGTCGCCCCTGGTGACGGCGCTGACCGGTGACCGCGCGGTGCTGGCGGCGATCCTCGCCGTCGAGTCCGGCTGGGCCGCCGTGCTGGAGAAGGCGGGCCTGGCACCTGCCGGTTCCGCCGCCGTCGTGGCCTCCGCCGCCGAGGCGGGGCGGTACGACGCAGCAGACATCGCGCTCCGGGCCCAGGGCGGCGGCAACCCCGTCATCCCGCTGCTGGCAGATCTGCGGACGCATGTCTCGGCGTTGGACGGTGCCCGCATCGGCGCAGTAAAGGCGGTCCACGCGTCGCTGACCAGCCAGGACGTCCTGGACACGGCTCTGATGCTGCTCGCGCGCAACACCGTTGAGGCGGTGCTTGCGGACCTGAAATGCACGACGGCGGCGCTCGCCTCCTTGGCGGAACAGCATGCGGACACGCTGGGCGTGGGCAGGAGCCTGACCCAGCACTCGCTTCCGTATACGTTCGGGCTGCGGGCGGCGCAGTGGTTCCATGGGCTGGCCGCCGCGGGCCGGCAGCTGGGCACCGTGCAGTTCCCGGTGCAGTTCGGCGGGGCGGCCGGAACATTGGCCGCCGGAACCGTGCTCACTTCCGACTCGGCCACCAGCCCCTTTGATCTGGCCGACTCACTGGCCCGGCAACTGGGCCTGGCCGCGGCGCCCGCGCCCTGGCACACCAACCGTCTGGCCGTCACGTCCCTCGGACATGCCCTGGCCTCGGCGCTGGATGCCGCCGGCAAGATCGCCACCGACGTTCTGTTTCTGAGCCGGCCCGAGGTGGCCGAGCTCGGCGAACCGCGCGCCGCCGGACGCGGCGTCTCCTCGGCCATGCCGCAGAAGCAGAACCCCGTGTTGTCGGTTTTCATCCGCAGCGCCGCACTCCAGGCGCCGCAGCTGGTGGCCCAGCTGCACCTGGCCGCCGCCAACTTCAACGACGAACGCCCCGACGCCGCCTGGCATACGGAATGGCCGGCCCTGCGCCAGCTTCTCCGCCTGGCACTTGGCGCGGCCGGGCACCTGCGGGAACTTGCCGAGGGCCTGCAGGTTTTCCCCGACGCCATGCGCCGCAACCTCGAGCTCGCCGGCCCGTTGCTGCTGGCCGAAGGCGTGGGCGCCGCAGTTGCCCCGCTGCTGGCCGAACAGGATGGCCGCAGCGGGAAGGAGCAGCTGCAGGCCGTGGTGGACCGGGCGCTCCAGGCGCCCGCCGCCGAGCAGGGCGCCACCTACCGCCGGCTGCTCCGCGAGGCTATCCCGGCGGGCGTGCTCACCGATCTGCGGCTCGACGAACTCCTGGACCCGGCCAGCTACCTGGGCCAGGCAGCCGAAATATCGCGCCGCATCCTGGCCGCGTACCCCGACTTTTCCAAACCTACCCAGAACGGAGCCAACCGTGGCTAAACCGACCCTGAAGGCAGTTCTGCTGTCGCCCGAACGGGCTTTTGGCGATCGTCCCCTGCTGGTGGTTGGACCATCACTGGGTACGTCCTCCGTCCTGTGGTCCGACGCGGCCACCCTGCTCAGCAACGACTACGACGTGGTGGCCTGGGACCTGCCCGGGCACGGCGTCTCACCCGCCGCAACCGAGACCTTCGACGTCGCGGGCCTGGCGGATTCAGTGGTGGACCTGGTGGACTCGATCGCCCCGGGCGAAGTCTTCCACTACGCCGGGGTTTCGCTCGGCGGTGCCACCGGCCTGCAGCTGGGCATCAAGCACGGCGAACGCCTCAAGAGCCTGTCCATCCAGTGCGCCGGGGCCAAGATCGGCACCCCCGAGGCGTGGCTGGAACGTGCCGAAACCGTGCGCAGCCAGGGCACTCCCGTGATGATCCAGGGCTCCGCGCAGCGCTGGTTCGCGCCGGGCTTTATGGACCGTGAGCCCGAGCGGAGCAGCCGGCTCCTGCATGCCCTCCGCGACACCGACCGCTTCAGCTACGCTTTCTGCTGCGAAGCCCTTGCCGGCTTTGACGTCCGTGCCGAACTCGGCAGCATCACCGTCCCCACCCAGGCAGTGGCGGGTGCGGCAGACACTGTTGTGCCGCCGTCGTTCGCGGAAGAAATTGTTGCCGGCATTACCGCCGGGGGCGGCACTGCCAACGCCGTGACGCTCGGGGGAGTGGCCCACCTGGCCCCGGCCGAGGCGCCCGCCCACGTTGCTGACCTGCTGCGGAGCCTCATCACCTGGAGCGAATCCCGTGGAGCAGCCAAATGAGCGGCGCGGAACTTCCGGGCGATGAACGGCACGGCGTCGTCCAGCCGGACGCCACCAGCCAGCAGATTTACGACGGCGGCATGGTGGTCCGCCGCGAAGTGTTGGGCGCCGCGCACGTGGACCGGGCCAACGCCAACAAGGACGAATTCACCGACGACTTCCAGGACATGATCACGCGGATCGCGTGGGGTGGCATCTGGACCCGGCCGGGCATCTCGCGGCAGATGCGCTCGGCCGTGACCATCACCGCGATGGTGGCGCACGGGCACTGGGAAGAGCTGGCCATGCACATCCGCGCGGCCATCACCAACGGCCTGAGCCGGGACGAGATCAAGGAAATCCTGCTGCAGACCGCCATCTACTGCGGAGTTCCCTCCGCCAACACAGCCTTCAAGACCGCCCAGCAGGTATTCCAAGAACTGGACGCCGCCACCCCACCCACCACCCCGGATAACGCGCCCACCCCACCCCACTAGCCCACCCACCCACCCAACTAGGTAGCACTAACTGTCGTTATGAGCCCTCAAAACGACAGTTAGTGCTACCTAGTTGGGAACACCACAGAATTTTGAGGACCAGTTATGAATCAGGCTTTTGTGTACGACGCCGTGCGCACCCCGTTCGGCAAGTTCGGCTCCGGCCTTGCCGCCGTCCGCCCGGATGACCTTGCCGCCCACGTCATCACCGAATCCGTGAAGCGGGCCCCCGGGCTGGATCCCGAGCGGATTGACGAGGTCGTGTTTGGCAACGCCAACGGCGCGGGCGAGGAGAACCGGAATATCGCCCGGATGGGCACGCTGCTGGCCGGCTTGCCGGTCTCGATCCCGGGCACGTCCGTGAACCGGCTCTGCGGTTCCTCCCTGGACGCGGCGATCATCGCCTCGCGCCAGATCAACGCCGGCGACGCCGAGTTGATGCTCGTGGGCGGCGCCGAGTCGATGTCCCGCGCCCCCTGGGTCCTGCCTAAGACGGAGAAGCCCTACCCGGCCGGGGACATGACCCTGGCGTCCACCACGCTGGGCTGGCGGCTGGTGAACAAGGCCATGCCCAAGGAGTGGACCATCTCCCTCGGCGAGGCCACCGAGCGGCTCCGCGAGAAATACGGCGTCACCCGCGAGGCCCAGGACGAGTTCGCGGCGAACTCGCACAACCTCTCCGCCGCCGCCTGGGACGAGGGCTTCTACGACAACCTCGTCGCACCGGTCCCCGGCACCGACCTGGTCCGGGACGAGGGCATCCGCGCCGGGTCCTCGGCAGAGAAGCTGGCCGGGCTGAAGACCGTGTTCCGCACCGAGAACGGCACCGTCACCGCCGGGAACGCTTCCCCGCTGTCCGACGGCGCCTCCGCGGCCTGGATCGGCTCCGAGAACGCCGCCGGGCTGCTCGGGCTCGAACCGCTGGCCCGCATCGCCGGCCGCGGCGCGCACGGCAACGACCCCCAGTTCTTCGGTTACGCCCCGGTGGAGGCCGCGAACAAGGCCCTCGCGAAGGCGGGCATCGGCTGGGACCAGGTAGGCGCCGTCGAACTTAACGAAGCATTCGCCGCGCAGTCCCTGGCCTGCATCAACGCCTGGGGCATCGACCCGGGAATCGTGAACCGGCACGGCGGCGCACTCGCCATGGGCCACCCCCTTGGCGCGTCCGGCACCCGGATCCTGGGCACCCTCGCCCGGTCCCTGCAGGCCTCCGGTGAGCGCTGGGGCGTCGCCGCGATCTGCATCGGCGTGGGCCAGGGCCTCGCCGTCGTCCTCGAAAACGTCACTGCCGCCCCGCCGGCAAAACCAGTGAAGGGCTAAGAGATGCTGACTTTTGTAGATACCGTGGCCGACGCCGTTGCCGGCATCAAGGACGGCTCCACTGTGATGATCGGCGGGTTCGGCAACGCCGGCCAGCCGTTCGAACTGATCGACGCGCTGATGGACTGCGGCGCCAAGGACCTGACCGTGGTGAACAACAACGCCGGCCAGGGCGATCAGGGCCTCGCACTGCTGATCAAGGAAGGCAGGGTGAAGAAGATGATCTGCTCCTTCCCGCGGCAGTCCGATTCGTGGCACTTCGACGCCAAGTTCCACGCTGGCGAGATCGAGCTGGAACTGGTGCCGCAAGGCAATCTGGCCGAGCGGATCCGCGCCGCCGGTGCCGGTATCGGCGGGTTCTTCACGCCCACCGGCTACGGCACCATGCTGGCCGAGGGCAAGGAAACCCGCATTATTGACGGCCGCGGCCAGGTTTTCGAAACGCCCATCCTCGCCGACGTCGCGCTGATCAAGGCACTGAAGGCCGACGGCGTGGGGAACCTCGTGTACCGCAAGACCGCGCGGAACTTCGGTCCCATCATGGCCGCCGCCGCGAAGCACACGGTGGTCCAGGTGTCCGAGATCGTCCCCACCGGGGGGCTCGATCCCGAAAACGTTGTGACCCCCGGAATCTACGTCAACAGCATCGTGAAGGTGGCCTGAACATGAGCGCACAGACCAACAGCCAGGCCAGCATTCAGACGTCCGACAAGCCGCTTGGCCGCGATCAGCTCGCGGAACTGGTGGCCCGCGACATCGCGCCGGGTTCCTTCGTGAACCTGGGCATCGGCCAGCCCACCCTGGTCTCCAACTACCTCAAGCCGGAGCAGAACATCACGCTCCACACGGAGAACGGCATGCTGGGCATGGGCCCGGAAGCCGTGGGTGACGACATCGACGGCGACCTCATCAACGCCGGCAAGATCCCTGTCACCGAGCTGCCCGGGGCATCCTACTTCCACCACGCGGATTCATTCGCGATCATGCGCGGCGGCCACCTGGATATCTGCGTGCTTGGCGCATTCCAGGTCTCGGCCACGGGCGACCTCGCCAACTGGCACACCGGCGCCCCGGACGCCATCCCGGCTGTGGGCGGCGCGATGGACCTCGCCACGGGTGCCAAGGACGTCTTTGTGATGATGACGCTCCTGACCCGCGACGGCGCTTCGAAGATCGTGGACGCGTGCACGTACCCGCTCACCGGCGTGGGCTGCGTGACCCGCGTGTACACGGACAAGGCCGTCTTCCTCACCGGGCCCGACGGCGTCACAGTCCGCGAGACGTTCGGCTGCACCTTCGAGGAACTCCAGGAACTGGTGCCCGTGCCGCTCAAGTCAGCCGCCGCCGTCGCGCTCTAACCCACGGGGCGCGAACTGGCACTCAAGCGCCGAATAGGATTGGTAACCATGACCAATGCACCCGCAGACTCACGGGCCGCCCCGCAGGCGAGTGACCAGTACGTGCAGTCGCTGGCGCGCGGGCTGGCCGTGATCCGCGCCTTTGATACCGACCACCCGGTCATGACCCTCACCGAGGTGGCTGCCCGGACGGACCTGACCAGAGCCACGGCCCGGCGCTTCCTGCACACCCTCGTTGAGCTGGACTACGTACGGACCGACGGCAAAACGTTTGCGCTCACGGCCAAGGTGCTGCAGCTCGGCTACGCCTACCTCAGCGGGCTGTCCCTGCCGCAGCTGGCCCAGCCCCACTTGGAGGAACTGTCCCTCAAGCTGGGCGAATCCACATCTGCGGCGGTGCTGGACGGCACGGACATCGCCTACGTCGCCCGGGTGACCACACGCCGCATCATGAACGTGGGCATCACCGTCGGCACGCGGTTCCCGGCCTATGCCACGTCCATGGGCAGGGTGCTGCTCGCGGCCCTGCCGCCCGCCGGACTGAAGGACTACCTGGAAGCGGCGGAGATTAAACCGCTGACGCCGCGCGGGCTGGGCACTGTCCCCGAGCTGCTGGTGGTGCTGGAAACCGTCCGCGCCCAGGGCTGGTGCCTGCTGGACCAGGAGCTTGAAATCGGGCTGATGTCCGTTGCCGCTCCCGTGTACGACGGGCCAACCAAAGTGGTGGCCGCGGTTAACGTGTCCCTCCAGGCCCAGTCGGTAGCAGCCCAGCCGGACCCGGAAGCGTATCTGGCCGCAGTGACCCGGGGAATCGTGGCTACCGCGAAGCTCGTCTCGGCGGACCTGACCGCCCGGCGGTAGCCTCCGTAAGGTCAGGCGCGTTTCGACCAGGCGGCGATCGGCCTTTTTGGCTTTCCGATCGACTTTCCGGATTCAATCCGGTCGAGGTTATAGCCGATCCTGTCCCGGAGAGCGGGGCTGCCGCCGGAAATGACCGGCGTTTCGTTCAGGGCAACAGCCAGGCGGGCAAGCGTGTCGCGAATGACCGACTCGGTGCGTCGTTTTCCTATTCCACCCCAGCTGGCGGCTTCGGCGTAGAAATGATCAAGGGTGATCCGGTGGTGGTTGAACTCATCGCCGATCGCCAACGACAGCTCGTCGCCAATCTTCCGTGAACCGATCCGCGACGGATCGTCGTTAATGTGCAGAATGGGGACGGCGTCGTAGAGGTCGGCGATCCGTGAATCCCCCTTCGGATCATGAACTATGGAGGCGTTTTTCGCGTGCGCGTCATGATTGCCGATGATCACGTTGTAGACCAGGTGTTGCAACCAAATCTCCAGATCTGTCCCGTCGCCGAAGGATCCAAAGAGTTCCGCGATCTTCCGGGACGAGGGCCTTAGCGGCGAGGTGGGCTGCTCGGGATTCTGAAACTTGACGGCGGAGTCAGTCCAGTCGAGGCCGAGAGCCTGTGCAGCGTCCTCCTGATGGATGGGACGGACGGCTTCTCCCTCCACGATGCGGTCGTATCGCTGGATGGCAAGGAACGTGACTCGGTTGTAGGTGACCAGCTCACTCTGGAAGCTGGTCAGACCCATGTGTCGTGACAGTTCGTGGGAGTAGTACTCATCGAAGATTGTTGCAGGGCGGTGTGGTGGCGGCGGCTTAAGAATGTGAGTCGAATGCGCCCGATTCTCCGGGTAGGCCCACTCATCAGCGAATTTCGCCAGGAGAACTTTTGGTTGGAACCCCGGGAGCATCGAGCGGCCGCTGTCTGGCTCATTTCCCAGGTCAAAGTCCCGCTGGGCTGTTTCGAGCTTACGGATCACTTCTCGCGTGTTGAGAGGCCGGTAAGCGCCGGGGGCATGGTCGCCGGGCGAATCGGTTCGGAAGGAGAGGGCCCCGGCCATGGTTAGCCCGTATTTCTTGAGGAATGCGAACAGGTCACTCTCATCAATGCGGGCTTTACGTGCAAGCTGGATGCGGTGGTTTCCTTCGGGGGCGTAACCGCCGAGAAAATTGGAGACCTGCCGGGTGTCGACAGTTGTCCCCGGGACGAGTGAGAAACCCTCGCTGAGAAGCCCCGGCGCCCCGGCGAATGAAGGGTTCACCGTGAATGTCACCTGCCGCCGGTCCCGCCGCGTGGGCGTTACCGTGCCAATGTGATCATCGTAGAGATAGACGTCCAAGTGGTCAGGCACCAGTGGATCCTGCGGGAACGTCGTAGCTGATGGTCACCCTGATTCCAAGGCGACGAAGAGTCCGGAACATGCGTGTGGCCCATAGGGTCGGGGTACCGGACTCAAGGCTCGCAAGATACAGGCGGGGGATACCGAGTTCCTCCGCCAGCTGTTCCTGCGTCAATCCGCGTCCAGTGCGCACGTGCTTTACTGCGGCGCCGAATTCCTTGGGGCTGCGGGCTTCGAAGGCGGGCATGCCACTCCTCATGATTGATTATGGCAACACTGTCAAGTGTATGAATATTACAACATTGCGCATTGTTTGAATATACCAACATCGTCGGATGTGTGGATATTCAAACACTCGCTGGCGTTTCAAGCTTCGGACCGATGCCCGGGGCAGCCGCAGACACGCCCCAAAAGACAGCCAACCGGTTGACCCGCAGCAACATAGCCACCGCATCCCATCAAAGCGCCATAGACTCTAGCCAACCACGTGCAGCAGTGCCGCTACTCGAAGCCCCGCCCTGAAACAGCCGGACCACGGCTGGGAGCCAACGCCAGAGGTACTGCCGCACTCGTCCGTAAGGGAGTTGGCGGTTTGAAACTGGGCATACCGCGGGAACGTCATGAGGGTGAGCGGCGTGTGGCCGCCACGCCGGAAACGGTCAAGCAGCTGGCGGGACTTGGCCTGGACGTCCTGATCGAGGCAGGAGCAGGGGCCGCCGCCGGCTACTCAGACCACGATTACGCCGACGCCGGCGCCCGCATCGTCCAGGACCTGGATCCCGGCGAACTGAACGTCCTGGTCCACGTCCGCCCGCTGGAACCCCCGACGGCGGCAGCCCTGAAGAGGGGCGCCGTCACCGTTGGCCTGGCCTCGCCGTCGTCCGAACTCGCCACCGTGCAGGCGCTCGTGGAGGCCGGCGTCACCGCCTTCGCCCTGGAACTGGTGCCCCGCATCTCGCGCGCCCAGTCCATGGACGCACTCAGCTCCCAGGCCCTGGTGGCTGGCTACCGCTGCGTGCTCGAAGCCGCGATCCGGCTCCCGCGCTTCTTTCCGCTGTACATGACCGCCGCCGGCACCGTCCCGCCGGCCCGCGTGCTGGTGCTCGGAGCCGGGGTTGCCGGGCTGCAGGCCATCGGCACCGCGAAACGGCTGGGGGCCCGGGTCTCCGCCAACGACATCCGGCCCGCCTCCGCTGACGAGGTTGCGTCGATGGGCGGCACGTTCATCAAGCTGGACCTGGAAACGGCGGAGGCATCGGGTGGCTACGCCCGCGAACTCAGTGCCGACCGCGGCGCCCTCCAGCGAAAACTCCTCGCCCCGCACGTCGCCGTGGCGGATGTCCTGATTACGACGGCGGCCGTCCCGGGCAGGCGCGCACCGCTCCTCGTGAGCCGCCAAATGGTGCAGGGCATGCGCCCCGGCTCCGTCGTCGTCGACCTCGCTGCGGAGTCCGGCGGTAACGTCGAGGGCGCTGTTCCCGGCGAGGACATCCTGGTTCCGACCGCCGACGGGCAGGGCCACGTCACGCTGGTGGGGCTGAAGGACGCACCGTCCGCGATGGCGCAGGACGCGTCCCGCCTGTATGCCAAGAACGTGGCCAACCTGCTCGCCCTGATGGTCCGGGACGGCACCGTTGCCCCCGATTTCGAGGACGACGTGATCGCCGGCGCGTGCCTCACGCACGACGGCGCGGTGCGGCACCTGCCCACGGCAGAGGCACTGGCGGCTCTTGTCCCCGCCCTGCCCGACCATGCGCCCCGGGTCCAGGACGATCGGGTCCGGAACGACGGGATCCGGATCGAGGGGCTCCAGATCGACAGGGTCCAGAACGAGGGGGGAATCTGATGGACGGCATGAGTCTGCTGACGGTCACCGTGCTGGCGGTGTTTGTCGGCTTCGAAGTGGTTTCCAAGGTCTCCAGCACCCTGCACACGCCGCTGATGTCCGGCGCCAACGCCATCCACGGCATCATCCTGGTGGGCGCCATTATCGTGGCCGGCCAGGCGGCGGACCCGTGGATCCTGGCCGTGGCGCTGCTCGCCGTGGTGCTGGCCACCGCCAACCTGGTGGGCGGCTTTGTGGTGACGGACCGGATGCTGCACATGTTCCGTGCCCGCAAGGACGTCGCCCGCCAGGGAGCCCCGGCTAAGGAAGCCACCGGCAGGCAGGACGCAAAGTGACCCTCCTCGATCCTGTCTGGACCTCCCTCCTCTACCTCGCCGCCGCGGTGTTCTTCATTCTTGCCCTTCGCGGCCTCAGCTCGCCCCGGACTGCCCGCCGCGGCAACCTGATCGGTGCCTTCGGTGCGCTGCTCGCCGTCGTCACGGTCTTCGTTTCCGCCAGGCTGGACAACATCCCCTGGATCATCGGTGCCATCGCGGTGGGGACCGCGGTGGCAGCGCCGGTGGCCCGGCGGGTGCAGATGACTCAGATGCCGCAGCTCGTGGCCCTCTTCAACGGCGTGGGCGGCGGCGCCGCAGCCCTGGTGGCGCTGCTGGAACTCAGCCACACCGCCGACCCCTGGGTCCGCCTCGCCATCGTGTTCACCCTCCTGGTGGGGACCGTGTCCTTCGCCGGATCCGGGGTCACCTTCGCCAAACTCCAGGAGCTCATGACCACCCGGCCCATCGTTTTCCCGGGACTCCCCGTGGTTATGGCAGCGGTGCTGCTCGCCGCGGTGGGCACCGCCGTCGCCGTCGTCCTGACCGGTTCCCTGGCGCTCGCGGTGCTGCTGATGGTGCTGGGCCTGGCCGCCGGTGCGCTGCTGGTGCTGCCGGTGGGCGGCGCGGACGTGCCCATCGTCATCTCGCTCCTGAACGCGTTCACCGGACTGGCCGTCGCCGCGTCCGGCGTGGTGTTGGGCAACGTGCTGCTGGTGGTGGCCGGCACCCTGGTGGGCGCCTCCGGTACCATCCTCACCCGGGCCATGGCGGCCGCGATGGGCCGCAGCGTGGCTGGCATCCTGTTCGGCGCCTTCAAGGGAGGTTCGACGGCGGGATCCACCGCCGTGAGCGAACGTCCAGTCAGGTCCTCCAGCGCGGAGGACGTCGCCGTGCTCCTGGGCTACGCGCAGCGGGTGATCATTGTCCCCGGCTACGGCCTGGCGGTGGCGCAGGGCCAGCACACCGCGGCCGAGCTGGCCCTGGCCCTCGAAGCCCGCGGCATCGAGGTGGACTTCGCCATCCATCCCGTGGCCGGCCGCATGCCCGGGCACATGAACGTGCTCCTGGCTGAGGCGAACGTGCCGTACGAATCGCTCAAAGAGATGGGCGAAATCAACTCCGAGTTCCGCATGGCCGACGTCGCTTTGGTCGTGGGCGCCAACGACGTCGTGAACCCGGCGGCAAAGACGTCCTCCGGCTCGCCGATCTACGGTATGCCCATCCTGGAAGTGGCCGACGCCCGGCAGGTGATCTTCCTGAAACGCTCCATGCGGCCCGGATTCGCGGGAATTGAGAACGAGCTCCTGTACGAACCGCAGACCTCGCTGCTCTTCGGCGACGCCAAGGATTCCCTGGCCAAGGTGCTGGGCGCGGTGAAGGCGCTGTAGCGAAGTACGCTTGTCCGCAAGGCCCAATTCCCATGTCAGCGAAGGACACCATGACAGCCAACAGCTCCACTTCCCTCAAGCGCCCGGCCATCATCATCAATCCTGCCAAGCCGGTGGACATCGACGTCCGTGCCCTGGCAGCCAAGCATTGCTCGAAGAACGGCTGGGGAGATCCCATCTGGCTGGAGACCACCAAGGAGGACCCCGGCGTCGGCCAGGCGAAGGAGGCACTCAAGCAAGGGGCCGACGTCGTTATTGCCGCCGGCGGCGACGGCACCGTGCGGTGTGTGGCCGAGGTCCTTTCCGGCGGGGACGTGCCCATGGGGTTGCTTCCGTTCGGCACCGGAAACCTCCTGGCCCGGAACCTGGGCATGGACGTCACCGACTTTGACGGCGCCATGGCCGGGGCCCTGGCGGGCACGGAGCGGAAGATCGACGTGGTCCGGGCCGCCCGCAATGATCCGGACAAGGAGCAGGTCTTCCTGGTCATGGCCGGAGTGGGCTACGACGCCACCATCATGGCCGACACCAACGAGGACCTCAAGGACAAGGTGGGCTGGCTGGCCTACGTGGACGCCGGGATCCGGAACCTCCCGGGCAAACCAGTGAAGGCCACCATCGTCCTCGACGGCAAGACGGTGGTGCACCGCGGGGTCCGCAGCGTGATGGTGGGCAACTGCGGCAAGGTCCAGGGCGGACTGGAGATCTTCCCGGATGCCAAGATGGATGACGGCCTGCTGGACGTGGCCGTGCTGGCACCGAGGGGGAAATTCGGGTGGTTCTCCGTGGTGGCCGGCATGATCGGCAAGGGCCGCGGCAAGGACACGTCCGTGGAGTACTACCAGGGTAAATCCGTAGAGGTCACCCTCGAGCACAACGATGACTATCAGCTCGACGGCGACCACGAAGGCGACGGCAAGCACGTCCTGATGACCATTGAGCCCGGCGCGCTCACCATCCGGATGTAACCGGCCCAACTAGGTAGCGCTAACTGTCGTTTTGAGGCCCCATAACGACAGATAGCGCTACCTACATTGGCGGGGAACCTACATGCAGGGTGAGGGCGCCGGACGGTGGGCCAGGATTTCGGCGAGCTCGGCGAGCCGGTGCGCGCGGGCTGACTCGGCGGGTGTGAAGGGTTCCCCGGGACGGGCGAAGGTGATGGGGCCGTGCCAGGCGGTGGGGATCTTCAGGCGGGTGCCGTCGGCGTCCGCTTCCAGGGTGGCCTCTGCGGGGGTGAGGATGCGGGCACGAAGCAGCTCGGCGACTGCCAGCGGAAGCTCGTCCGGGGCGTCGGCGATTCGTGCCGCCAGGCTCAGCGCCTTCGTCTGGCCGTCCGCCATGGCCAGCGCGGTGGTGGGCCAGACCCGCGAACTTGAGCCGCCGCCGTCGTGCAGTGCCTCCAGCAGGTGCCGTTCACTGAGGTTCCCCGGCGCCGAGAGCACAAACTCGTCCAGCACACCGCCTGCAACGGGGTGGACGTGGATGCTGAGGATGTTGGTGTCCAGGCGGGCCAGCGCCCGGGTGATTTTCTGCAGCGAACCCGGGTGGTCCTGGAGCACCGTGCGTGCCCGCCACAGCGCCGGTGCGCTGCCCAGCTTCCTGTGGTGCCGGAGCGCCGGCGCGTGCAGCCAGCCGCGGAGCATCCGGGCGGCGGAGGGCTCCGCCACCCAGATCACCAGCACGGTGGCCGTGAGCGTGAGGACCAGCACCTTGGCAAGATACGGCAGGTGCGTTCCCACCACGAGGGCGTGGACCAGCAGTTCGATCGGGAGCATAACGGCCACGTTGGCCAAGGTCAGGCGGGTCTTGGTGGGTTCCGGCATCAGGCCGCAGACTTCACAGCTCAAATCAGCCGCGGCAGGGTTCCTTGCAGTGGGCTTCATGCCTCAAGGATCACAGCGGGGTGTTTCGGCGGCGTTGCCCCGCCGTTCCGATTGTGGGAACAGGCTGCGGGGGCAAACTCACGAGCCCAAGCGGCCGCCGGACTCCTCGAGATAGCAGGAGCCGCAGAGGGACTCGTACCAGACGTCCTGGCCGTCGATGGCCACCTGGTCGCCGTCGAACACCACTTCGTTGCCGACGCGCCGGGTGTTGAAGATGGCCTTGCGCCCACACCGGCAAATGGTCTTGAGCTCTTCCAGCGTGTGGGCGACCTCCATAAGCCGGCGCGATCCCGGGAAGGCGCGGGTCAGGAAGTCAGTCCTGATGCCGTAGGCCAGCACCGGCACGTTGTCCAGGACGGCGATGCGGAACAGGTCATCCACCTGGTCCGGGGTGAGGAACTGGGCCTCGTCCACCAGCAGGCAGGCCACCGGCTTCTGATCCACGTGCTCCAGCAGGGCATCGGGGTCGTCGCCGGCCGCATGGGCGGCGAAGAGCTCACGGACGGGCGTGGTGGCGGAGATCAGGAAGTCCACGGACCGGGTCATGCCCAGCCGGGACACAATGTCGGTATCGCCTTTGGTGTCCACGTCGGGCTTGGCGAGAAGGACACGCTGGCCCCGCTCTTCGTAGTTGAAAGCGGCCTGCAGGAGCCCGGTGGACTTTCCTGAGTTCATGGCGCCGTAGCGGAAGTAGAGCTTGGCCAAGAGGGTCCTTTCAATGGGTCCGGCTATCGATCCTATGCCGTACGTCCCAGGGATCCATCGCAAACGGCCGGCATCCCGGCTGCCGGCACGCCCGCTCGGGTCTCACCCGCCCCGCCCCGCCCGCGCGGGGCCCGTCCCGCCGTCGTCAGTCCTGAATGAGGGTTTCCGTCAGGTGATGCGTGGGAATCCGGTCCCGCTCATAGGTGATTTCGGTGTAGCCGTGAGGCTCGGGCTTGCCGGCCGGGCTGAGGTTCACAAAGACGATCTCTTCGATGGTGAGGATGCTTTGGCGCGTGATCATGTTGCGGACTTCGGCGCGCATAGTCAATGACGTCCGTCCGAAGCGCGTCGCCGTCAGGCCCATTTCCACCAGGTCTCCCTGCACCGCGGAGCTCACGAAGTTGATCTCCGAGATGTACTTCGTGACCGCACGGCCGTTGCCAAGCTGGAGGATGGCGTAGATCGCGGCTTCCTCATCGATCCATTTCAGCAGGCTTCCGCCGAAGAGGGTTCCGTTGGCGTTCAGGTCCTCCGGCCGGATCCATTTGCGGGTGCGGAAGGTGATGTCAGTGGATTCCATATGGCGAGGTTAGCGTGCCGCGGCGCAGGTTACGTGCTGGCAGTTGTTGTGTAACGGACCGCCGCCCGGATTTGGCTCAGGCCATGGCGGTGTGGGCGGCGCTGTGCGAGTCAATCGACTTGGCGTAGCAGTACGAGTGCTCCACGCCCACGTAAGCGCCAAAGTTGGGGACGGAATCGAAGCCGGAGTTCTCGTAGAAGTTCCGGCCGTCCGGCTGCGCTGAGCCTGCTTCGGCCTTGATGCGCGTGATGCCCTGCTTGTGCGCCTCCGCTTCGAGGGCAGCCAGGATGGAGCTGGCCACGCCAGAGCCGCGCGTATAGGGAAGCACGTAGAGCCGCTTGATTTCGGCCGTGGCGCTGTCCAGCAGCCTGAGTCCGCCGCAGCCCACGGGCTGTCCCGAGCCTTTGTCGTACGCCACCAGGAACACGGCACAGTCAGCGCCCGACGGCGGGGTCCCCGGTTCGTGGTCAGGGGTACCGAAGCGGGCGTCCAGTTCCGCCTGCTGGGCCCTGCGCAGATCGGCACCCACAGGGTTGGCCCAGGTGACCTGCCTGATGTTGAGCCGTGGGTTGGTCTGCATCGCGAGCCTCTTTCGCCGGAGGGGTTATGCACAACAAGCCTACGAAGCCGCGGTTACCGTGGTGTTTCCTTGGCGTAAGCGTCCGGAGAACACGGGCTACCGGCGGACCAGGGTTCGCAGCAGCTTCAGGGCGACGGAGATCGAGGCGATGTCCACGTCCCCTGGTTTGGTCACTTCAGCAAACGTGTCCTTGATCCGGGCCAGCTGCTCCTGGTACCCGCGCTCCCAGGCCACGATCCGTTCCATGGCATCGACTCCTGGAGCTTGTGGCGGAGTGGACTTCATGACGGACGTGGTCATGTCGGCGGCGGCCGAATAGGCATCGTCGCGCAGCGCCGCCCGGGCAAGGGCTTCCCAGCGGTTCGCCCTGGGGAGGTCCGTTATGCGAAGCAACAACCTGACCACGCCAATGCGCTCGAAGATTGCGTAGTGGACGTCGATGATCGCGGTGACGGGCTCCCGGACTTGTTCCGAGATGAGCGAGATGTCCAGGAGACCGAAGCTTTCCAGCAAATCAGACGCCCGCTTGCCGAGCTCGGCGGGCAGACCGACGCTGTCCCAGTGCGCCAGGCGGTCCTCCATAAGGTCAAGATCGGCCCCGCGCAAGTAGTGCGAGGTCTTGGTTCGCAGGATGTCGAGCGTCGGCTTGATCCGGGCCAGGGCTTCGGAGATCGGCTGGTCCCTGTGGTCATGGGTCACATACCAGCGGGTGGCGCGGTCCAAAAGCCTGCGCATGTGCAGGGCCACCCCGCCGCTTTCCTTGCTGGGGAATTCCGGGGGGAGTGCGGCCAGGGCCGCGACTATCGAATCCAGATCGTAAGCCTCCCGCAGGACCACGAAGGCCCTGGCAACGGCGGCGGCGCTGGCCGTGGTTTCCTCGATGGCGCGGAACGCGAAAGTAATTCCGCCGATATTGACGATGTCGTTGGCCATGACGGTTCCCACGATCTCACGGCGCAGCGGATGCCTGTCCAGTTCGGCGCCGAAGCGTTCCACGATCTGGCGGGGGAAATAGCTGCGCAGGGCCTGGTGGAACCAGGGGTCGTCGGCGAGGTCGCTGGCATTCAGTTCCCGGGCCAGTTCGATCTTGGCGTAGGCGGCCAGCACGGACAGTTCGGGGGAGGTCAGTCCTTCCCCGTGCTCCAGGCGGGCATGCAGGGCCGCCGTGCTCGGCAACCCTTCAAGGTTCCGGTCCAGGTCGGCCGTGGTTTCCAGCCAGTCCATGGTCCGCTCGAACCCGGGGCTCCAGTTCAGCACGAGCTGCCGCTCGGCCACGAGGAGCGCGTTTTGCTCGGTGTTGTCCTTCAGGACGAGCCTGGCCACCTCATCGGTGAGCGAATGCAGGAACCCGGTCCGCTCCTCCCGCCGCATCAGTCCTGCCGCGATCATCGCATCGACGAAGATCTTGATGTTGACCTCGTGGTCGGAACAGTCGACGCCGGCCGAGTTGTCGATCGCGTCGGTGTTCAGGAGGATTCCGTGCAGCGCGGCTTCGATCCGGCCCCGCTGGGTGACGCCAAGGGTTCCGCCTTCGGCGATGACCCGGGCCCGCAGTTCGTGTCCATTGATGCGGATGGCGTCGTTGGCCTTGTCTCCCGCCTCGGCCTGGGTTTCGCTGGAGGCCTTGATGTACGTGCCGATGCCGCCGTTGTACATCAGATCCACCGGGGCGCGAAGGATGGCCTGGAGGAGTTCCTGCGGCGCCATGCTGCTCCGGCCACTTTCGAGGCCCAGCGCGATCCGGACCGGATCGCTGATTAGGACGGTCTTTGCGGACCGGGCGTAGACGCCGCCGCCCGCGCTGATGGCCCGGGCGTCATAGTCGGCCCAGGAGGACCGAGGCAGCCCGAAAAGTCGCCGGCGTTCTGCATAGGAGGTGTCCGGATCGGGGTTTGGGTCCAGGAAGATGTGCCGGTGGTCGAAGGCCGCCACTAGCACGATATGGCGGGAGAGCAGCATCCCGTAGCCGAAGACGTCGCCGCTCATGTCGCCAATGCCCGCGACCGTGAAATTCTCCTGCTGCGTGTCCAGGCCCAGCTCGCTGAAGTGCTGCTTCACCGACGCCCACACGCCGCGGGCCGTGATGCCCATTTCCTTGTGGTCGTAGCCTACGGACCCGCCGGAGGCGAAGACGTCGTCGAGCCAGAAGCCGTACGCGTGGGCCACCTCGTTGGCGGTGTCCGAAAAAGCAGCCGTCCCCTTGTCTGCGGCCACCACCAGGTAGTAATCGTCGCCGTCGTGCCGGACCACATTCTTGGGGGCTACCACCGAGCCGCCGTTTCCGGAACCAAGCAGGTTGTCCGTGAGATCGAGCATTCCCCTGATGAAGATCCGGTAGCTCTCCTGCCCCTCGGCCATCCATGCGGCCCGGTCCATCGCAGGATCCGGAAGCCGTTTGGCGTAGAAGCCGCCCTTGGCCCCGGTGGGCACAATGACCGAGTTCTTGACGTTCTGGGCCTTGACCAGCCCCAGGACTTCGCTGCGGTTCGACCAGCGCAGGCCCCCGCGGGCCAGCATGCCGAACCGCAGGTGAACCCCTTCCACGCGCGGCGAGTACACCCAGATCTCGAACTTGGGCCTCGGAAACGGTGCGTTGGGGATGGCGCCCGGGCTGAGCTTGAAGCTCACATGGGGCCGGTCCAGGAAGTAGTTGGTTCTGAGTGTGGCCTCGATCAGGTTCATGAACGTGCGGAGCAGCCGGTCGGCGTCGAGGCTGGGGATTTCCTCGATCGCGGCCATCAGTTCCTTCCTGGCGGCGGCCGTTTCGCGGAGGCGCCGGGTCCAGTCAATGCCGGGAACGAATTTGGCGTGGAACAGCGCGAGCAGTGCGTGCGTGGCCCGGGTGTTGGACAGCAGGGTGTCCGCCATGAAGCCATAGGAATTCAGGGTGCCCAGCTGCTGCAGGTATTTGGCGTAGCTGCGGAGGACCACGGCCTGGCGCCAGCTGACCCCCTCCCTGATCACCAGGGCGTCGAAGCCGTCCGACTCGATGTCTCCTCGCATGGCCGCGCAGAACGAATCCGCCAGCAGCATGCTGGTTTCCAGGGGATCGATGCCGGGCGGGTACTTCAGCCCGAGGTCGTAGAGGAAGAGGTCCTGGGCGCTGAGGTAGAGGCGCATCCGCGCGTCCTCTGCCGGCGGCCGCGTGGCTTCCGGCCGGACATAGACAGCCAACAGAGGGTCGTCCAGCGCCCGCCCGTCCCGTCAAGGTCGAATTCCTCGAAGGCGGCGATGTCGCGGACCGCGTCCTCGGCGTCGTGGTCCGCACGGTAGCCGGGCGGAAACGAGCCTTGCCACAGTGTCGAGAGCCGCGCCGCCTCCTCTGCGGTGAATTGGTCACGGAGGGACTCGTCCAGGCCCTCCGTCCACGAGCGGCTTGCCGCCACTACACGCCGCTCCAGCTCCAGGGGGTCGACGTCGGGCGCTGGCGTCCCGGGGCCCAGCAGGATCCGGAAGAACACCCGGGCCATGGGGGAGTCGCCCAGCCGGACCTCGAACTCGATGGACGGGGATTTGAAGGCGTGCCTGAGTTCCTGCTCGATCCTGAGCCGGACCGCCGTGTTGTAGCGGCGCCGGGGAAGGAAAACCAGGGCGGACATGAAGCGGCCGATGCTGTCCGGCCGCAGGAAAAGCCGCGTTTGGCGGCGCTGCTGCAGGCGCAGGATCTCCGTGGCCAGCTGGGCCAGATCGTGCTGTTCCATATGGAACAGCTCGTCGAGTGGAAACGACTCCAGCACCGCCAGCAGTTCCTTGCCCTGGTGCGAGGCAGTCTTGAAACCAAGGTGTTCCTGCACGGCCAGGACCTTGTCCCGGACCACCGGAATGCGGCGTACGGACTGGCCTGTGGCGCCCGGGGCGAGCAGGCCCACAAAGCGCCGCTCTCCGGCCGCGGCTCCGCCATCGTCGAAGATCCGAAGACGGATCTCGTCCAGGTAGGCGGGCCGGGGGACCGAGGAACGCAGATCCGAGGTGGCGAGCGTGAGTGCCCGCGGGCTGTGGGGGCTTGCCTCCCCGGACTCCTCTGTGTGAGGTGCGCCGGAGGCGGGACCAGTCCCGCCTTCCGGACGGTCCTCCCGGAGCAGCCCCAGCCCCGCGCCCGCCCGCACGCGCAGGGCATCCCGGCCGCCCGCCGTCGTGCGCTCATATTCGCTGTACCCGAGGAACACGAAGTTGCCGTTGTCCAGCCAGAGCAGCAGTTCCCGGAGCTGATCCGGGGCCGGGACCGTGGCGCTGGGGAATCCGTCAACGGAGCCGACGGCGGCTGTCACCTGGGCATGGATGGTTGGGAGGTCTTCGGCGACTGCCTGAACATCGGCCAGCACCCCGTGGAGGTTCGCGATGACTTCCTCGGCGCCCGAGTCCCCAGGCAGCCTGCCGATTTCCACGGCCACCCAAGTCTCTGTGGTCCCGTCCTGGATGCCGTCCAACTCGTCCGGGCGGACGTCCGGGATTTCCGCGTGGCCGGCGTTCGCCGCTGTCAGTCCGGCCCGCGATGGCCCAGGCGCGACGTCCAGCAACGCATGCGTTTCAGGGTCCCGCCACACCCGGAACGTGGGATGCACCAGCAGCCGGATCGACGGACTCTCCCTGGTCAGCTCGGCTGTCACCGAGTGAACCAGATGGGGCATGTCATTGGCGACCACCATCTTGATGCTCGCATCGGTTTCATTCAGGACCCCGACGACGGACTGTCCGGGAGCGCGGATGCCCGCTAATTCCGCGTGGTACCGAGCCCGCCGGCCCAGGGTCTCCGGACTGTAGTCCAGGAGGTCCTCCGCCGCGACGTGCTCGTAGTAGTCCGCGAAGAAGGAATCGTTGGCCTCGAACGGACCGGCAGCCCCTCCCTGGGCAGCCGGTGCGGTTTCGCGTGACATTCCACTGCGCCTCCACGGCAAGGGCTGGCACCACTGGCCGTGGTCCCCTGGGGAAGCCTCATGCCTGACTTCATCATGGACGCCCCGCCACATGGCGTCCAGTGTTTCCCAGCGGCTACGCGGCGCCGCCCGTAGGGTCCTCGGCGGTCGGATCCGCGAGAGCGAGGCCGCCCACCGGGCTCCCGTCCCAGTGGATCAGCTTCCAACCGGCGCCGGGGTCCCCTTCCAGGGCCACGATGCCCGTGTTGGACAGGACGTGGCGGGCCGCGAACTCATGGTCGGCGCCGGCGGCGCGGAGCCCGGTCCAGGTGCGGATGGCCGCGCCGTGACTCACCACGGCCGCGACGGCGGAGCCACCATTGCTGGCCGCGCGCTCGGCAATCCGGTTGATCGCGGTATCGAACCGCTCAAAGAATTCGTGGCCGTCCGGGCCCGCCGGCATCCGGCGCTCCAGGTCACCGGCTGCCCATGCGAACACGGTCCCCATGTAGCGCATGTGCGACTCGTGATCGGTCAGTTTCTCCAGCGCCCCGGCTTCGATCTCGTGCAGCCCATCCAGGACTTCAAGCTCAAGCCCGTGGAGCCGGGACAGCGGGGCGGCCGTGATCTGGGTCCGCAGAAGTGTTGATGCGTACACTGCGCCTATCTGCTCGTTGGCCAGGGACCGTGCCATGGCCTCGGCCTGGCGTTCTCCCAGCTCGGTCAGCCCCGGCCCCGGGTGGGCGGTGTCCAGCTGGCCGAGTACGTTGCCGGGGGTCTGTCCGTGGCGGATGAGGAGCAGCTTCATGACTCCAGTTTCGCATCCGGCGGCGAGATCCGGCGTCTGCCTGCCGGGCCGACGTCGGGCGCGCCCACCGCAACCGGTTTCGGCAAGCTCAACCACCGAAAGGCGCCGGGCCCTCCAAGGACCCGGCGCCGCCGTCGTACTTCTTGTGCCCGCGGGCGTGCTTACTTGAGGTGGTCCACCAGCTGGTCAGCGATGCCCGTGTACTTGCCGGGCGTGAGGGCGAGCAGCCGGGACTCGGCGTCGGGGGAGAGGCCCAGGCTCTGGACAAATTCCTGCATCCGGGCGGCGTCCACACGCTGTCCGCGGGTGAGATCCTTGAGGCGCTCGTACGGGTTTTCCATGCCTTCGACGCCGGCGATCGCTTCGGCACGCATGACCATCTGGATGGCCTCGCCCAGAACTTCCCAGTTGGTGTCCAGGTCCCCGGCGAGCACGTCTTCGGCAACATCGAGGCGGTCAAGGCCCTTGGCCACGTTGGAGATCGCCAGGAGGGAGTGGCCGAACGCCACACCGATGTTGCGCTGGCTGGAGGAGTCGGTGAGGTCGCGCTGCCAGCGGGAGGTCACCAGCGTGGAGCCCAGCACGTCCAGGAGGCCGGAGGAAATTTCCAGGTTCGCTTCGGCGTTCTCGAACCGGATGGGGTTGACCTTGTGCGGCATGGTGGAGGATCCGGTGGCGCCGGCCACGGGGACCTGGGCGAAGTAGCCGATGGAGATGTAGCTCCACATGTCCGTGCAGACGTTGTGCAGGATCCGGTTGAACCGCGCGACGTCGGCGTAGAGCTCGGCCTGCCAGTCGTGGCTTTCGATCTGGGTGGTCAGCGGGTTCCAGGTCAGGCCCAGGCCCTCGACGAAGGACTTGGCCACCTGCTGCCAGTCAGCGCCGGGGACAGAGGCCACGTGGGCTGCATAGGTGCCGGTGGCGCCGTTGATTTTGCCCAGGTATTCGGTCCCCGCGATCCGGTCCAGCTGGCGGGTCAGGCGGTGCGCGATGACGGCCAGTTCCTTGCCCAGGGTGGTGGGCGTGGCCGGCTGGCCGTGCGTGCGGGACAGCATGGGGACTGCGCGGTTGTCCTCGGCCATCTTGCTGATCTGGGCAACGAGGGCGCGTGCGGCGGGCAGCCACACGTCCTCCACAGCACCCTTGACGCCCAGGGCGTAGGAGAGGTTGTTGATGTCCTCGGACGTGCAGCCGAAGTGGACCATGGCGGTCAGGTTCTCGATGCCGATGGCGGGCAGCCGGCGGCCGATGTAGTACTCCACAGCCTTCACGTCATGGACGGTAACGGCTTCGATTTCGGCGAGCTCGGACACCGAGGCGGAGTTGAATTCGGTGACGATCGCGCGGAGCTTTTCCTGCTGTTCCGCGGTGAGCCGGCCTGCGCCGGGAAGGACATTGTTGCTGGTCAGGTGGATGAGCCACTCGACTTCCACGGCCACGCGGTCACGGTTCAGGGCTGCCTCGGACAGGTAGTCAACGAGGGGCGCAACGGCGGACTGGTAACGGCCGTCCAGCGGACCCAGGGCGATCTGGTCCGGTGACGCGGCGAGGGCCAGGCGTCCGGAGGGCGTGCGGGTATCAGCTGTGGCGGCAGTTTCAGGCATGTGCTGATTCTTTCATGAACTCCTCACTGCCGCTTAAGCGGTCCGTCGCATGTGAACAGCGGCGTGACTTGTCCACATAGCCGACGGCGGTGCTTCCGTCGTGGGGGCGGCGTTCCGTAGCGTCGGGGTTCAGGAGTTGGCCTTGACTGACGAGAAGTTCGGGCGGGTATCCGGGAGGGGGAACGGGCATGGGCAGTGACGCGACGGCAGCCGACATGGCGGCATGCATGTCCCGAGGTTATGAGGTTCAGCAGTTGGCGGCCCGGGTTGACCTTTGCTTGGGGAGGGTGGAAAAGGTCCTCGGCGGCTTTCGCGAGATCCAGCTTTTGGACTGGCAGTCACCTGCCGGGAGGGCGTACAGGAACTCGGTGGCGTTGCAGGAGGTGGCTCTTGGAACGGCCAGGGTACGGCTTGAGGACGCGTTGGCTTCGGTGAGACGCCATGCGCAGGCGGTGGGAATGTCCGCCGGCAACCCGGCGGGGCGGTACTGATGGCCGAGGTGACGCCATCCGGCAGCGGCGGTCCTATCCAGCTGACAGGGCCTGCCGTGGACGGAGGCATGGAAATCAGGGGCGGCGTTAGTGGCATCAGTTTTCAGTTGGAGGAGCTCGTAGGCGGCGCGGACAAGCTCGAGGCTGCTGCGGGGGAGCTGGCTGCCGTGGAAGTGGAGGTTCGCCGCATCTGGGAAGACCTGTGCCCGTACCAGGATGAAGCGCGTCCCACCGGAACGGCGGCCCTGATGGACGTCGGGGAGGCCCAATGGAGCGTCCAGGCGGTTCGGACGGAGCTGCAGGGAATCAGCAGCCAGGTGCGGGACTGCAAAAGAGACTACGAAACGGCGGAAGCGTGGGCGGGATTCTCGCGCGGAATTGGGGGCGGCCTGACGAGCTCCGAAACCCTTGGCCGGCAGGCGGTAGACCTCGGCATGGGTCCGGTTCCCAACAGGGAAGTCACGGAACTCGCCGTGGGACCTCTTGCGATTGCTGCCTTGCTGGCAGTCTCCCCGGAGCGCTTTTGGGTAGCGCTTGCGGCAGACATGGCGGCGGGCAGGCATATTGCGGCGGCGGTACCTTTGCTCGCCGGTGTGTCCGGGCGTTCAAACCGAATCCTTCAGCCGCGTTCGGTCACGTTGGAAAAGAAGGAGACGCTGCCCATTGAATTCGACGGTTCTCCGGCTGCGTTGTTGGAACGGGCACGGATCATCGATGAACGCGGTGAAGGCTACATCGAAGTCGTCGAAGTGGATAACGGGGAACAGAAGGCCTACGTGGTGGTCATTCCCGGAACGCAGGCCGGAGGTGAAATGGGCGGCGTTAATCCCTTCGACGAAGCCGGCATCGTTGAAGGGCTGGGCCACAACTCCGCAGAAATCAACGCGGCGGTGCTACGGGCCCTGCAGGCAGCCGGCGCGGAAAAGGGGGCACCCGTAGTGGCCGTGGGTTACAGCCAAGGTGGAATCCATGCAATGAACCTGGCGGCCAACGATCTATTCCTTAACGAGTACGACATGAAATTTGTCCTCACCGCAGGGTCTCCCGTGGGTGGCATTGTTCCGGACGCCGACGTCACTGCCCTTCACCTGGAGCACCGGCAGGATTGGGTGCCCGGCAGTGACGGCACACCGAACCCGGACGCCCGAAACCGGGTTACGGTGACCCTCAACAGCCCAGTAACCACGCCCGAAGGCGGCGAATTCGGTATCGGGCCGGGCCACAATCTCAACAACTACCAGGGAGCCGCGCGGCTCGTCGCAGCAAGCGACGATCCCTCTCTGATGGCGTCAACCGCGGTTCTTGGCGGCGTCCTGGGGGCAGGCGGCACGGCAACGGCCACCCGCTTCGCGCTGTCCCGTTCGAAGCCTCCCGAGACCGCGCTGGCCCCTGGGGCGGTGCCAACGCCCATGGCGCAGGCGCCACCTCAGCCGCCGCAACCCTCAGCGCAACCGTCTTCACCCCAGCCGGTGCGACGTGATAGTCCGGTGCCGGCGCCGCAGCCGACACAGCGCTAAATGATGCTGCCAGGCAATCCGGCCGAGCAGATCAGGCTCGCCGGTCAGCGCCTACCGGCGCCTGTCAGCCGCCCGGCAACCAGCGAAATGAGGGTGATGATGATGGCCGCGAGGACGGCCGTCCAGAAGAACGAATCGATGGTGAAGTTCACCGGCGTGTAACTGCTGAGCCAGGACGTCAGGTACAGCATGGCGGCGTTGATGACGATAGTGAACAGTCCAAGCGTGAGGATGGTGATGGGCAAGGACAGGAAGCTGACCAGGGGGCGGACAAACGCGTTCACCACGCCGAAGATCAGCCCGATAAACAGGTACGCGAGAACGACGCCGATGGTCTCCGTGCCCTGTGTGACGCCCGTGGTGGCCACCGCCTCGGTAGCGGCGGAAGTTGAGATATCCAGGCCCGGCAGTATCCAGCTGGCAATCCAGAGGGCCAGCCCGTTGATAAGGACTCGAACAATAAAAGAGCGCATAGGCCCATGCTGTCACACTGCCCTGAGCCCCGACTGGGCGCCCACCCGGCCCGTGCCGGTCAGGCGAAGTAGGCTAGTTTGCATGACTTCATCAGAGATCCTGCCTGGCGAAATCCGGCCGCGCCCCGTGGTTAGCCGGCTACCCCGGTACGCTGCAGGAAAGCCTCCCGTCGCCGTGGATGGGCTGGCCAGCTACAAGCTATCCTCGAACGAGAACCCCCTGCCCCCTCTTCCGGCAGTGCTGGAGGCAATTTCCAACCAGACGGACTTCAACCGCTACCCCGATCCCCTCAGCAGCAAGCTTCGTGCGGCGCTCGCCGAATTCCTGGCAGTGCCGGCCGAGGACGTGGTCACCGGCGCCGGAAGCCTCGGCGCCCTCAACCAGCTGCTGTCCACGTTCGCCGGCCAGAACGACGACGGCAAAGCGGACGAGGTGATCTATGCGTGGCGGTCCTTCGAGTCGTATCCCATCAGCGTGGGCCTTGTGGGTGCGGAGAGCGTCCGCATTCCGCTGACGGCCGAGGGACGCCACGACCTGGATGTCATGGCTGCAGCCGTAACGGTCCGCACCAAAGTCATCCTGCTCTGCACCCCGAACAACCCCACCGGCCCCATCCTGACCACTGCCGAAACGGAGCGGTTCATCCAGGCGGTCCCGTCCGACGTCGTGGTGGTGATTGATGAGGCGTACCAGGAGTTCGTCCGCGCCAGCGATGCCGTGGACGGCATCGCGATGTACCGCAAATACCCGAACGTTGTGGTGCTCCGGACGTTCTCCAAGGCACACGGACTGGCGGGCCTGCGCGTGGGCTACAGCGTCTCGAACCCCGCGCTGACCCAGTACTTGCGCGTGGCGGCCACGCCCTTCGCCGTGTCACAGATCGCTGAAAATGCAGCCATTGTGTCGCTGCAGAACTACCCCCTGGTTGTAGAAAGGGTACAAAGCATCGTGGACGAACGAGCCCGCGTAGCCTCCGGACTGCGTGAACTCGGCTGGTTCGTACCCGAGGCGGAGGGCAACTTCGTCTGGTTGAACCTGGGCGAAAACAGCTCGGAATTTGCCGAACTGGCGGGCACCCAGGCGCTTTCGGTGCGAGCCTTCGGCGGCGAAGGCGTGCGGGTCAGCATCGGGGAGGCAGAGGCCAACAGCCGGTTCCTCGATCTCTGTGCAAACTATACAAAGGCGCCACGACGTTCCTAGCGCTTAACATGCATCAGGAGCGGCACCTACTGAAGATAAAGTAAGGACCAGTAAGCCAATATATATGCCAACACGGGAATGCATTCCTCTAGCGGCATATATCCCAGCGACATTGCAATGCATCCGCATGCGGCAAGCAAGGAGACGGTATGGGCGCCACACATCTGCCCTCCACCGAGTTCGATGAGACAGCGGCAGACGACCAACTCGAGGCTGAGGCCGAGGCCCAACTGGGCAGTCCGGCCGAGCCTATGGTGCAGCTGCTGGCGCCTGACGGGACCTTGGGGACGGATCCGGTCTTCTCCGCGTATGCGGATCGGCTGGACGGTGAAAAGCTGCGTGGCTTCTACGCTGACATGGCCAAGATCCGCCGCTTCGATGTGGAGGCAACCGCACTCCAGCGCCAGGGCCAGCTGGCGCTGTGGGTCCCGCTGACCGGCCAGGAGGCCGCGCAGATCGGCTCCGGGCGGGCCAGCCAGCCGCAGGACTACATCTTCCCCACCTACCGCGAGCATGGCGTGGCGCTGACACGCAATGTCGACCTCGCGGAGCTTCTGCGCCAGTTCCGCGGGGTTTCGAACGGCGGCTGGAACCCGAAGGACACCAACTTCCATCTTTACACCCTGGTCCTCGCCGCGCAGACGCCGCATGCCGTCGGCTACGCAATGGGGATCCAGCGGGACCAGAAGGCGGCCGCCGCAGTCGCCGCGGATGGGGCGCAGGACCGGCCGGCCGAGCCCAAGGCCGCGGTGATGGTCTACTTCGGTGACGGGGCCAGTTCCGAGGGCGATGTTCACGAATCCATGGTTTTCGCCGCCTCCTACAACGCGCCGGTGGTGTTCTTCTGCCAGAACAACCACTGGGCCATCTCCGTTCCCAGCTCGGTGCAGACCCGCATTCCGCTGTCCAACCGTGCCAAGGGTTACGGTTTCCCGGGAATCCGGGTGGACGGCAACGATGCGATCGCCGTCCACGCCGTGACCGAGTGGGCGCTCGAACATGCCCGCGAGGGCAAGGGGCCGGTGCTGATCGAGGCGTTCACTTACCGCGTCGGTGCGCACACCACGGCTGATGACCCCACGAAGTACCGGGAATCCGCCGAGGAAGCCCTGTGGCGGGCCAAGGATCCGCTTGACCGTCTGGAAAAGTACCTCCGTGCCCAGGGGCTGGCCGATGACGCGTTCTTTGACCACGTCAAGGCTGACGGCGACGAACTCGCCGCCTACGTCCGCAAGACCACCTACGACCTCGAGACCCCGGACATCCGGACCGCCTTCGCCAACACCTATGTCGAGGCCCACCCCCTGGTGGCCGAGGAATTGGCCTGGTTTGAGGAATACAGTGCAGGTTTCGCCGAAACGCCGGAGCACAACAGCGCTGAACCTGGCAGCCCGGACCCGGATGATGCAGCGACAGGAGTGGCCCGCTGATGACCACCATGACCATAGCCAAGGCCATTAACGAGGGCCTGCGCGCAACTCTGGACAACAACCCGCGGACCCTGCTTATGGGCGAGGACATCGGGGCCCTGGGCGGCGTCTACCGCGTCACTGACGGCCTCCTCGCGGAGTTCGGCGCGGACCGCGTGGTGGACACGCCACTCGCGGAGTCCGGCATCATCGGCACGGCCATCGGCCTGGCCCTGCGCGGCTACCTGCCCGTCTGCGAGATCCAGTTCGACGGGTTTGTGTTCCCCGGTTTCAACCAGATCACCACCCAGCTGGCCAAGATGCACGCCCGCAGCAACGGCAACCTCACCGTTCCCGTCGTTGTGCGGATCCCTTACGGCGGCGGTATCGGCTCCATTGAGCACCATTCGGAATCACCGGAGGCGCTGTTCGCCCACACCGCAGGCCTGCGCATCATCACACCGTCCAACGCCCACGACGCGTACTGGATGACCCGGCAGGCCGTGGAGTGCCAGGACCCCGTGATCGTCTTCGAACCGAAGCGTCGCTACTGGCTCAAGGGCGAGGTCGACACCCAGAACCCCGGCGCGTCGGCCGACCCCTTCAAGGCACACGTGCTCCGCGAGGGCACGGACGCCACCGTGGTGGCCTACGGACCGCTCGTGCCGGTCGCCCTCGCCGCTGCCGACGCCGCTGCCGAGGATGGCCACAGCATCGAGGTCATCGACCTGCGCTCCATTTCGCCGATCGACTTCGACACCGTCACGGCGTCCGCCAAGAAGACAGGCCGGCTCGTGGTGGCGCATGAGGCACCGACCTTCGGCGGCATCGGCGGCGAGATTGCTGCCCGGATCAGCGAACGTGCATTCCTCTCACTGGAGGCTCCCGTGATCCGTGTGGGCGGCTTCCACATGCCGTACCCGGTGGCCAAGGTCGAGGAAGACTACCTCCCCGACATCGACCGGATCCTCGAGGCGCTGGACCGCGCCCTGGCCTACTAGGCGCAGGCACCTTTCCCGCTCACGCTTCCCGCTCACGCTTGCCGCGAAAGAGGACATCATGACTCTGAACAAGTTCAACCTGCCCGACGTTGGCGAAGGCCTTACCGAGGCGGAAATCGTCGCCTGGAAGGTCAAGCCAGGGGACACAGTTGCCATCAACGACGTCCTTTGCGAGATCGAGACCGCCAAGTCGCTCGTTGAGCTGCCGTCCCCTTTCGCCGGCACCGTCACCGAACTGCTG
Source organism: Pseudarthrobacter raffinosi (assembly GCF_023913835.1). Classification (NCBI taxonomy): domain Bacteria; kingdom Bacillati; phylum Actinomycetota; class Actinomycetes; order Micrococcales; family Micrococcaceae; genus Pseudarthrobacter; species Pseudarthrobacter raffinosi. The sequence goes on from NZ_JAMXBG010000014.1 coordinate 73,111, forward strand.
GTCCCCGAGGGCGTGACCATCGACGTCGGAACCGCCATCATCAGCGTCTCTGACGCCGTCTCCGGTGACCCGACGCCGGCCGATGTCCCGGCCCCTGAAACTCCCGTCCAGCCCCTCTATGGCAAGCTTCCCGCGGACGACGGCGGCACTTCAGGCAGTGCCCTGGCCGGCGGTCCGCTGGTGGGATCGGGCCCCAAGGCCGACGCCGTCAAGCGCCGTCCCCGGAAGGCGGCACCCGCCGCCCCGGCCGGGTCAGCCCCGGTCCCGGCGATTTCGACAAGCTCAGTCACCGAAAACCCGGCGGTCAGACCTGTCGAGACCCAGGCAATCACCGAAGCCGTCGATAACCGGCCCACTCTCGGCGGAACGATCACAGGGCTCGTGAACCGCGTCCTGGCCAAGCCGCCCGTCCGCAAGATCGCCCGGGATCTGGGGATCGATCTCGCCGATGTGGTGGCCACCGGCTCCCGCGGCGAAGTCACGCGCGAGGACCTGGTCAGCTACCAGTCCCAGCGCGATGCAGAGCTGGACCAGGCCGAGGGCTTCTGGGGCAAGGCAGGCAAGCCCCAGGACCAGCGGATTGAACGGATTCCGGTCAAGGGCGTCCGCAAGGCGACGGCCAAGGCGATGGTGGAGTCGGCTTTCTCCGCGCCGCACGTGAGCATCTTTGTTGATGTTGATGCCAGCCGCACCATGGAATTCGTCAAGCGGCTGAAGGCTTCACGCGACTTTGAGGGAATCAAGGTCTCCCCGCTGCTGATCCTGGCCAAGGCCGTCATTTGGGCCGCCGCCCGGAACCCCAGCGTCAACGCCACCTGGGTGGACAACGTGGACGGGACCGACGCCGCCGAGATCCAGGTCAAGCACTACATGAACCTCGGCATCGCTGCAGCCACCCCGCGCGGGCTGATGGTGCCGAACATCAAGGATGCGCAGGACCTGTCGCTCAAGGAGCTGGCGCTGGCGCTGAACAACTTGGCCACCACGGCCCGGGCGGGCAAGACACAGCCAGCCGAAATGCAGGGCGGAACGCTCACCATCACCAACATCGGTGCGCTTGGCATTGATACCGGAACGCCGATCATCAACCCGGGTGAAGTGGCCATTGTTGCCTTCGGAACCATCAAGCAGAAGCCCTGGGTCCTGGACGGAGAGGTCATCCCGCGCTGGATCACCACCCTCGGCGGCTCCTTTGACCACCGGGTGGTGGACGGGGACCTGTCCGCCCGCTTTATGGCCGACGTCGCCGCGATCCTTGAGGAGCCAGCGCTCCTGCTGGACTAGGTCGCCGGGACTAAGAACATCAACACCGTGAACCAAACCGCCATTCAGTCCAGGAACCGGGCCGCCAGATGGCTGACAGAGGTATTCCAACCACCGGTGGTAGTGACGCTTCAGCTGCTGGTCAGCCCTGTAGTCGAGGCCGGATTCCCAGGCACCATCGGCTATGGAGCCTTGGCCGCGCTGTTTGTGTGCGCACTGCCGCTCGTTGTGCTCCTGGGGCTCGTAAGGCTGGGCAAGGTCACGGACCACCACGTCAGCAACCGTAAACAGCGGGCACCCGTACTGCTCATGGCACTGGCGTCCGTGGCCGCCGGCCTGGTGGTGCTGCAGGCCGCCGGTGCGCCGCGAAGCGTGATGGTCATGGTGGTGGCCATCGTCGGCGGCATCGTTGTGCTGGCCGCCGTGAGCCCCTTCTGGAAGATCAGCGGCCACGCGGCGGCGGTGTCGTCGGCGGCAGTTATTTCCGTTCTGATGCTTGGTCCGGCCTGGCTGCCGTTACTCCTGCTTGTTCCCGCCGTCGGCTGGTCCCGGGTGGTGCTCCGCGCGCACACCCTGGCACAGGTGGTGGCCGGGTCGCTGTTCGGCGGTCTGGTGATGGCCGGCCTGTGGTGGCTTTTGCGCGGGTGGCTCCTCTAGCGGAAGCCTGGCGTCAGTAGCCGTAGGCGGAGTAGGCCGTCATCATCTCGACCATCTCGAGATTACCCGCCATGGCGTCAGCCAAGGCAGGCAATGTGGCGAACATCAGGCCGCCCAGAACCAGGGCAATGCCTGAGAGGGCAGCGAAGAATTTCCAGTCGCCGCGCAGCACGCTCTCCAGGGTCTCCGGCAGGAGCAGCCCCGGCGCGATGAGGTTGGGGGCGCTGTCCACGGAGCCGTCATCCAGCAGCGCAATGACGCGGCCGTTGCCGCGGTCCACCCGCATGGAGCAGATGTGGTTGCCGTGGCGGCCCAGGAGAATGTCGTGGCCTACAAGTTGGCGGCGCTGATGAGTAAGCAAGGGCCCCGTTGGCAGTTAGTCGGCGTCGTAGGTGTTGGCGATATAGACGTCGCAGGTGGCGTTGTGAGCCACGCTGTTGGCCACGCTTCCCAGGACCCGGCCAATGCCGCGCATCCGCCGGTTGCCCACCACGATCATCTTGGCGCCCAGGCGCTCGGCTTCCTTGATGAGCGCTTCGGCAGGCTTGCCGCGGGCTGCCGAGTAGGTCACCTTGATGGAACCGGCCAGGGCCTCGGCCACTGTCTTGGCAACATGCTCGGCACCGTCGGCGTCGGAAACGATCCACTGGTCGCTGCCAGAGCCGAAGACCTCAGTGCGGTCGCTGTCGAAGGCTGAGACGACGTGCAGCGAGGCGCCCACGGCGGCGGCGAGATCCCGGGCCGATTCGGCGGCCTTCTTGGCGGTGCCGCTGCCGTCAACGCCAACAACAATAATTCCGCTCATGCTTTGGACTCCTCTTTCAGTTTCACTCTTGGCCACACTCAGTCCGGCCAACGTTACAGCGCTCCCAGGGCTTCGCGCAGTACCGGGGCCAAGCGGCGGACACCTTCCTTGATGGCGTCGGGCGGCACCGCGCTGAACGCCAGCCGCAGCTTATTGGACGGCGAATCGGACGGTGTGAAGGCAGCCCCGGGGATAAAGACCACGCCGGCGTCGATCGCCTTCTGCAGCAGGGGATAGGTATCCACGCCTGCCGGCAGCGTGACCCAGACGAAGAAGCCGCCTTCCGGGCTGGTCCAGCTGGTGCCGGCTGGCATGTGTTCGTCCAGGGCGGCCAGCATCGCCGTGCATCGTTCGGCGTAGAGTCCGCGGTAGGTCTCGATCTGGCCCTTCCAGTCATAGTCGCTGAGGTAGGCGGACACCAGCATCTGGTTCAGCGTCGGAGGGCACAGCGTGACAGATTCGGATGCCAGGTAGTAGCGCCGCTGGAGGTGCTCCGGGACCAATGCCCAGCCGATGCGGAGACCAGGGGCGAAGATCTTGGAGAACGATCCCATGTAGATGACATCGGCGGGGTTGGCCGCGCGGAGCGGTGCCAGATGTGTCCCGTTGTACCGGAGGAGCCCATACGGGTTGTCTTCCAGCACGAGAATATTCGCGTTCCGGCATATATCAACAACCCGCTGGCGGCGTTCCCCGGCCAGGGTGATTCCTGAGGGGTTGTTGAAGTTGGGGATGGTGTAGAGGAACTTAATGTTCTTTCCGGCTGTCTGGAGGGCGGCGATCCGGGCCTCCAACAGCTCAGGCACCAGGCCGTCGTCGTCCATTTCCACGGTGGCCACCTCCACCTGGTACGCCTCAAACGTATTGAGGGCACCCACGTAGGTGGGGTTCTCGACCAGCACCACGTCGCCCGGGTTGCAGAAGACCTTGGTGGCCACATCCTGGGCCGACTGGGAGCCTGCGGTGATCACCACATTCTCCGGGACCGCGTCCAGGATTCCTTCTGCCGCCATCACCTCGCAGATCTGGGTGCGCAGTTCTTCCGTGCCCTGCCCGCCGCCGTACTGCAGGGCCGTGAGCCCTTCGTTGGCGATGATGCTTGCCGCCGTGGCGGCCAGCCGCTCAAGCGGAAGGGATTGCAGGTACGGACTGCCCCCGGCAAGGGACACCAGTCCGGGGCGCATCGAAATGTCGAAAACGTCCCGCACTGCTGACTGCTTAATGTTGGCTGCGCGCTCCGAAAACAGCGCCTCATGGGGATGGGTGGTGCGGTGGGCGGACGTGGCCGCGCGCTCGATGGCATCAATGGCTTCGGCCGGTAACTGCACTGCGCCGGCATCAAGTGTTTCGTGGCTCACATCTTCAGGATACAGCCGGCAGTTGCCGATAAGGCAACATCTGTTGATCAGCTGCGCTACTGGAGGCGTAGTGCCTCGGCGAGCCTCACGCCGTTGACGTAGACCTCGGCGCGGATGGCGCCCACCGAGGCGACGGCGGTCTGCGTGAGTTGGGCCTCGATGCGCGGGATGTCGCACACCCCCGCCGGACGGATCGAGCCGGACAGGTAGACCGTTACGGCCGTGCCGTCGAAGGTGCCGGACAGGAACGTGAGGGTTGAGCCGGACAGGGAGTTGTACAGGCCGGGGGCGGGTTCTGCGGTGTTGTCCAGCAGGGCGCGCATGGCATTGGCCAACGGTTCCGTGGAGCCAGCCACGGTGCGGCGGACGCCGGCCAGGCTGTCGTTGCAGCCAAAGCGCACACCTCCCGCCCCGCCGTCGTCGAGCAGCACGTAGTAGGCGGTCACCGTCTGGGATCCGCCGGACTGGCCAGGGGCCGGCTGGGCCGGGGGCGGGGCCGAGGACTCGGGGGCCGGCGAGGGGCTTGCTCCCAAGGCAGTAGATGTACCGGGTGCCGCGGCGGCTCCGGGCGCGGCAGTTCCGGGTGAAGTAGTTCCGGACGCCGGAGCGCTGCCCGGGCCCTGTTCCAGTGTGCGGGGCGCCCCGCCGGACGCGTGGCCCGAGGGCTCGGAGGGCGAAGCGGCGGACGAGCCGGTGGTTTCGGCGGGTACGGCGGTGACCGGCGGGGGTGCCTGCGGCTGGGGAATCGGAACCAAGGGCGGCTGGACGCGGTCCGAGTGTTCAATGGTGGTTGCGCCGGGCGCGACGGTGCTCCCGGCAGACGGGTTGGAGGTGGGGGCGCAGCATCCCAGCCACAGCGGAAGCGTAAGTGCTGCCGCCGTCGCCATCAGCTTTCCGGCGCTCCGCCTGCCTGCCATGTCCGCACCGCGTTCCATCCCCGAATGCATTCCGTGCATTAAACGTTACGGCGGTCCCTCAGCCCTGAAAATGCCCGCGAGGTACCGGTTGGAACAAGACTTGGTCACACGTTCGGGCGTGAGCGCCACTCCGCTCACGGTGCGATAACAAATGCCCCGGCCACCTTGCGGTGCCCGGGGCATTTGGGTGCTTGGCGCTGCTGCGTGCGGCTGCCTTACGCTGCCGGCTGGGCGGCGGCGAGTGCGTCGAAGACGCCCTTGATCTGCTCCACTACCTCGGCATCGTCCTTCGGGTGCAGCTCGGCAAAGCGGACCATGGAGCCCGGGACGGCGAGCTTGACGTCCTCGAGCACCTGGGCGCCGGCAATGCCCACCGCCTTGCGGGCTTCGTCCTGTGCCCACACGCCACCGAACTGGCCAAATGCGGTACCGACGACGGCGGTGGGCTTGCCGGAGAGGGCGCCGGCACCGAAGGGGCGGGACAGCCAGTCGATGGCGTTCTTCAGCGATGCTGGCACGGTGCCGTTGTGCTCCGGGGTCACCAGGAGAATAGTGTCGGCGTCGTTGGCTGCTGCGCGGAGGGCGGCGGCAGCAGCGGGAACCTGGCCCTCGACGTCGATGTCCTCGTTGTAGAACGGGATGTTGCCCAGGCTTTCGTGGATGACCACGTCAACCTGGTCGGGGGCGTTCAGCTGGATGGCTTCGGCGAGCTTCTGGTTGGTGGATTCGGCGCGGAGGCTGCCAACAAGGGTGAGGACGGTGCTCTTCGACATACGGACTCCTGTAGTGGGGCCGCGGCTGGGCCGCTGGCCGGTGGAAGGTGGAGGCTTGGTGCCTTCATGGTCTAAACGGACCGTAGTCCGATTATTATTCCCGGGTCTAGGATATGGACTGTGAGCTTTATCCCGCTGCTGCCCGGTTCGCTCTCCGGCCCGCCCGCTGAGCGCAGTGATGCTGCCCGGAACCGTGAGCGGCTGTTGGGCGCGGCGCGGGAGCTGATTGCCGAATGTGGCCCGGACGCCCTGACCATGGACAGGCTGGCCGAGCGGGCCGGCGTGGGCAAGGGCACCGTCTTCCGCCGATTCGGCAGCCGCGCCGGGCTGATGATGACGCTGCTGAGCGATTCCGAGGCCGCCTTCCAGGCCCGCTTTATGTTCGGCCCGCCGCCCTTGGGGCCGGGCGCGCCGGGCCTGGAGCGGCTGATCGCCTTCGGTGCTGAGCGGATCGCGTATGTGATGGAGCATGGGGACCTGGCGAGGGCGGCCGAGGCTTCGGCCCGCAGCCGGTACGAGGTCCCGGCAGTTAAGCTGTGGCAGCGCCACATCGAGCTCCTCCTCCGGGAGGCTGGCATGGATGCGGATCCGCTGCTGATGGCCATGTCCCTGGCCGCAACACTGGATCCGGACCGGCTCCTGCACGCCGTCCGCGTCCACGGCCTGGCGCCCGAGCGGCTGACGGACTCCTGGCGGGAACTTGTTACGCGGGTGGTCCGCGGGCGGTAGAGTACGCCTGAATCCAGTGGCTCGTCCAGTCACATCAATTCCACTGAATTATTCATAACAATCTGATACGGAGCGCGCGGATTCCGCTCAGGTGCCCGCATTTCGGACGCTACTCTGTGGTAGTTTCCTCTGGAATGTGACCCGCAACATAGTCCACCCGGACTTGCTCTGCGCTGGTCGCGGGAGGCCGGCCACACGCTGGTGGGGACCCGGTGGCGGCGAGACCCGTTGCTGGCCGGGAAATCGGAAGGATCTGGAACGTGGATGTAGTGAAGGCAGGAACTCCGTTGCCGGCCCAGGGGCATCCCTTGGAGTGTTCGTCCGCGGTCCTGGTGGCAAAGATCCTGAAGTAGCTGCCACATGATCAGGTACCTCGCCAAGCGCGGCATCACCTACGTCTTTATGATTTTCCTGACCACGTCAGCCGGCTATTTCCTGGCGGTCAGCTCCCTCAAGCCAGCCCTCCTCGAGCAGGAGCGGATTCCCCGGCCCACACCCGAGCAGGTCGCCAACTCCATGCGCCTGAAAGGCCTGGACCCGGACCTCAGCCCGTGGGAGCGCTACGTTGAGTGGCTCACCGGGATCATGACCCGCTGGGACTGGGGCCGCAGCCCCAACGGCGCCTTTATCAACGCTGAATTCGGGGACCGCGTCTGGATCTCCACCCGGCTCTTCCTCGCATCCATCGTCCTGACGCTGGTCATCGGCGTCGCCCTCGGGGTCTACTCGGCGGCCCGGCAGTACAAGTTCCAGGACCGGGTGATCACCTCCTACAGCTACCTCGCGTACATCGTGCCTGCGCCCATTGCCTACTTCCTGGTGCAGCTCGGTGCCATCAACATCAACGAAACCGTCGGGGAGCGCATCTTCTTCGTGACGGGCATCTCCACGCCGGGCATGCAGCCTGGGTGGGCGCAGTTTGTGGACATGGTGGCCCACTATGCGGTTCCGACGATCGCCATCACGCTGGTCGGCTGGGGTTCGTACCAGATCGCGCAGCGCCAGTACCTGCTGGACAACGTCAATGCGGACTTCGTCCGGACGGCACGCGCCAAGGGGCTGACGCGGAACCAGGCCATCACCCGGCACGCCCTCCGGGTTTCCTTCATCCCGGTGGCCCAAAGCATCGCCTTCACTATCCCGGCCATCTTCGCCGGTGGCTTCTTCGCCGAGAAGATCTTCGCCTGGCCAGGAGTGGGGTCCTGGAGCATTGACGCCATCTCGCTGCAGGATGTGAATGCGGCCACGGCCACCCTCGCCTACGGCTCGGTCATCTTCGCCCTGGGCGCCATCCTCGCCGACTTCGCCACCACGCTTGTTGACCCGAGAGTGAGGGTGCAGTAGCCATGACCAACCTCAATGCCGTTGATCCGGCAGCAGTGGCGCAGGATGCGCATCTCGAAAATGCCGATGTGGTGATCGCCAAATCCACCATCATTTTCCGCCGCTTTATGCGGAACAAAACTGCCGTCGCCGGGCTGGCGGTTTTCCTGGGCCTGACCATCTTCTCCTTTCTCGGCGGGTTCTTCAGTCCTTGGGACAAGGAGACCATCGACCCCTTCAATATCGGCATGCCGCCTTCCGGCGACCACTTCCTGGGCACGTCGCAGGCCGGCATCGACCTCTACGCCATGACTGTCGAAGGCACCAGGATCTCCATCATGATCGGCCTGATTGTGGGCCTCGTATCCGTCCTGGTTGCCGCGGTCTATGGCTGCACCATGGCCTATTTCGGCGGCAAAGTGGACAAGGTGATGCTCTTCGTTCTGGAGGCCCTCATCATGATGCCCGCCCTGCTGGTGGTGGCAGTGGCCACCAGCGGCGGAGGGGACGGCCTGAAGAAGAACCTCCCCAGCTGGCTCCTGCTGATCATCGTGCTCCTGGTATTCAGCTGGATGGGGACCGCGCGGCTTATCCGCTCGATGTCCATGTCGCTGATGCAGCGGGACTTCGTCAAGGCGGCCCAGTACATGGGCGTGCCGCCCCGGCGCATCGTGTGGCGGCACCTGGTCCCCAACATCGGGTCGCTGCTGGTCCTGGACATCACCCGCGGCGTCACCGGGGCCATTCTCGCCGAAGTGGCGTTCTCCTTCATCGGCATCGGCATCAAGGTGCCGGATGTGAGCCTCGGCGTGCTGATTGGCGGCGCCACGTCCCAGGTCCAGACCTTCCCGTGGATGTTCTGGGTCCCGCTCACCGTGATGTTCCTGCTCACGGGATCCCTGGCCATGATGAACGATGGCCTGCGTGACGCCTTCGACCCGAGCTCCAGTTCGGTTGGCCGGGCCAAAAAGAACAGCACAGAGAAGATGAGCAAATGAGCACCTTCCTTGAGCCGGCGGACCCGGCCCCCACAGCGGCCGAGCGGCTCCACATCGCCGGTCTCCACTCGCCGTCGGACGCTGTCCTGTCCGTCCGGGACCTGAACGTCAGCTTCAACTCCGAAAACGGGGCTGTGCATGCCGTCCGGGGCGTCAACTTCGACCTCATGCCCGGCAAAACGCTGGGAATCGTGGGGGAGTCCGGGTCCGGCAAATCGGTAACATCGCTGGCCATCATGGGCCTGCTGCCCGCCACGGCCGAGATCTCCGGCTCGGTCAGGCTCAAGGGCAGGGAACTGCTGGGCCTCAGCGACAAGGCCATGTGCGCGTACCGCGGCAACGACATAGCCATGGTGTTCCAGGACCCGCTGTCCTCCCTCACGCCGGTGTACACCGTGGGGACCCAGATCACCGAGGCCCTCACCATCCACAACCCCGGCATGAGCAAGGCGGCGAAGGAAACCCGCGCCGTCGAACTCCTGGCAATGGTGGGCATTCCCAGCCCCAGGAACAGGCTCAGGGCTTTTCCGCACGAGTTCTCCGGCGGCATGCGCCAGCGCGTGATGATCGCCATCGCCATCGCCAACAACCCGCGCGTGCTGATCGCGGATGAGCCGACGACGGCCCTGGACGTCACCATCCAGGCCCAGGTGCTTGAGGTGCTGCATACGGCGCAGGAGGAAACGGGCGCCGCCGTCGTGATGATCACGCACGATCTGGGCGTGGTGGCGGGCATCGCCGACGACATCATGGTGATGTACGCCGGTAAGCCGGTGGAAACCGGCAGCGTGGATGACATCTACTACGATCCCCGGATGCCCTACACGATGGGCCTGCTCGGGGCGGTGCCACGCGTGGACGTCGCGGAGAAATCCTCGCTGGTCCCCATCGACGGCATCCCGCCGAACCTCCTGCACACCCCCACCGGCTGCTCCTTCGCACCGCGGTGCCCGCTGGTGACCGACGCCTGCCTGGACGGCGAGCCCGCTTTGAGCCCGGTTCCGGGAACTGGTTACCACCAGGCGGCCTGCATCAAATCCGCTTCCCTCGGCGGGGACGTGGATGTCCACGAGATCTTTTCCGCCCCGCCGGTCCCGGTCTCGCGCTTTGACCTCATCCCCCGCGGGGACCGCTCAACCGTGCTGGAACTCAAGGATGTCCGCAAACACTTTCCGCTGACCAAGGGTGCTCTGCTCAAGCGGCGCATCGGCACCGTGAAGGCCGTGGACGGCCTGAGCTTCGACATCCGCGAAGGCGAGTGCTTCTCCATCGTGGGCGAGTCCGGTTCGGGCAAAACCACCACCCTGCTGGAAATCATGGAGTTCCACAAGGACCAGGACGGCGAGGTGATCATCGGCGGCATCAGCAACAAGCAGGCCGCCGACGCCAAGACCAAAAGCGCCATGCGCCGGGAAATGCAGATGGTTTTCCAGGATCCCACCGGCGCCCTGGACCCCCGCTTCACCGTCTACGAGGTCCTGGCCGAGCCGCTCCAGAACGCCGGCATGGATAAGCGGGCCATCAAGAAACGCATCATGGAACTGATGAATCTGGTGGGCCTGCAGCCGGACCACGTCAACCGGTTCCCCAACCAGTTCTCCGGCGGCCAGCGGCAGCGCGTGGGCATCGCCCGGGCACTGGCCGTGAATCCCAAGCTGGTGGTCCTGGACGAGCCCGTGTCCGCGCTGGATGTCTCGGTCCAGGCCGGCGTCATCAACCTCCTGGACAAGCTCCGCGCGGAGCTGGGGCTCAGCTACCTCATGGTGGCCCACGATCTGTCCGTGGTCCGCCACATCTCCAACCGGGTGGCCGTGATGTACCTGGGGAAGATCGTGGAGATCGGGGAGGTGGACCGGGTTTTCGACAACCCCCGCCACCCGTACACGCGCGCCCTGCTGTCCGCGATCCCTGTCCCGGACCCGCAGTTCGAACGCACTCGGGAGCGGATCATCCTACAAGGGGACCTGCCGTCTCCGTTGGACGCCCCGAAAGGCTGCAACTTCGCCACCCGCTGCCCCGTCTTCGCGGCGCTTCCCGCTGCGAAACAGGAGCATTGCCTGACCCTGGAGCCCCCGCTCGAGGCCGTGCAGCCTTCCGCTGCCGTGGAGATTCTGGAGGCCGGCCCGGTGCCCACACCGGATCAGCAGTTCGCCTGCTTCTTCCCGGATGGTGAACTGGACGAGCACATGCTGGTGGTCCACGAAACGGCGGAACCCCATGCACCCTGATTTTTTCGACCCATCACAAGCACCACCCGCACCTATGAAGGGAAAACCATGAGGAATCTGACCAAGATCGGCGGCGCAGCGGCCATTGCCGCAGCCCTGACGCTGACGGCCTGCGGCGGTGGCGGAACACCCACCGGACCGGAAACCGCCAAGGGGCAGGGAACGGGCAGTGACCTGGCCAAGCTCATCAGCATCAACGAGAAGCCGGCCGCTGATCTTGAGCCCGGCGGCAAGGTCACCCTGCCGCTGGGCAGCATCGGGCCGGATTTCAACGGGTTCTCCAACAACGGCAACAGCTCCGACAACTCCGCGATGATGGCCCCGATCAACCCGGTGGCCGTGAACAGTGGCGGCATCGGCGGTTGCTGGAAGGTCGACTTCGTCGGCAAGGCAACGCCGAACAAGGACTTCTGCGAGTCGGTGGAGAGCAAGGTTGTGGACGGCAAGCAGACCGTCACCATCAAGGTCAACGACAAGGCCACGTACAACGACGGCACGCCGATCGACATCAAGGCCTTCCAGAACACCTGGAACATCCTGAAGAGCCCAGATGCCGGCTACGACATTGTGAGCTCGGGGGCCTATGAATTCGTTGAGTCCGTCGAGGCTGGCAGCAGCGACAAAGAAATCATCGTCAAGACCACCCAGCCGGTTTACCCCGTAGATTCGCTCTTCTTCGGCCTGATCCACCCGGCCGTGAACACGCCTGCGATCTTCAACGAAGGCTTCGTGGGCGAAATGCATCCGGAATGGATGGCTGGCCCCTTCAAGGTGGACCAGTACGACGCCGCAGCCAAGACCGTCACCATGGTTCCCAACGACAAGTGGTGGGGCACTAAGCCGGTTCTGGAAAGCGTGGTCTTCCGCCAGCTGGAAACCAGCGCACAGATCGCGGCTTTCAAGAATGGCGAGATCGATGCCATGTCCGCCAACACCATCGCCCTGTACAAGCAGCTTGAGGGCACCAAGGACTCCGAGGTCCGCCGTGGCCAGCGCCTCTTCGCCGGTGGCATGAACATCAACGCCCAGAAGATCACCGACGTCGCCGTCCGCGAGGCCATCTTCGCCGCTGTTGACCGCGAAGCCCTCCGCAAGGTCCGCTTCAATGGCCTGAACTGGGAAGAGCCCAGCTCCGGTTCCATGATGGTTCTGCCGTTCTCGGACTACTACCAGGACAACTACCCTGTGAAGGAAACCGGCGCGGACGTTGCCAAGAAGGTCCTGACCGACGCCGGCTACGCGCCCAACGCCGCCGGAATCATGGAGAAGGACGGCAAGCCCGCCGCCTTCAAGATCAGCAACTTCGGTGACGACCCCACCACCCTCGCCTTCACCCAGACCCTGCAGAAGCAGCTCCAGGCCGGCGGCATGGATGTTGGTATTGACCAGCGTGCCTCCGCCGACTTCGGCAAGGTCATCGGCGGCCGCGACTTCGACATGAGCGTCTCCGGCTACACCGTTGGCCCGGATGCCACCGACGCCGTCAAGCAGTACTACGACTCCAAGGTCAACGAAAACGGCCTGGGCGACGCCGAGCTGGACAAGAAGATCGCCGATCTCGCGTCCATCGAGGACAACGCCGAGCGCAACAAGGCAGCCATGGAAGTTGAAAAGGAGCACATGGCCAAGTACTTCTCCATGGGTGTTGTGATGAACGGCCCGCAGATCTCCTTCGTCCGCACCGGCCTGGCCAACTACGGCCCGTCCCTGTTCCAGAGCCTCTCCCAGGTTCCGGACTGGTCCACCCTGGGCTGGATCAAGAAGTAACATTTTCTGACTGAATCAGCGCTATACGGCGAAGGCCGGCACAGCCCGCGAACCGGGAAGTGCCGGCCTTCGTCGTTCCCGCCCCCCGGACGCTCTCTCACCTTTCGCAGGTTTTTCCGGATCGCTCTCTCACAAGTGCTGGCGGGGTAGCCTAGCCCTTATGACCGGGACTGAAGCTGAACGCACTATCCGCACCGCCGTCGTCGGCTATGGACTCTCAGGGAGCGTTTTCCACGCGCCGCTCATCGCGGCGGATCCCCGCTACTCGCTGGACGTCGTCGCCACGTCCGACGCCGGCCGGCAGGCTGCCGCGACGCAGCGGTGTCCCGGCGCCAAAACAGTGCCCGACGGCGATGCGGTCCTTGCGCTCGCCGGTGACCTTGACCTTGTGGTGCTGGGGACCCCGCCGGCCACTCACTTCCCGCTGGCGAAGGCCGCCCTGGAGGCCGGGCTCGACGTCGTCGTCGACAAGCCGTTCGCCGTCAGCAGTGCCGAGGGGCAGGAGCTGATCGCCCTCGCGCAGCGGCTGGGCCGGGTGCTCACGGTCTTCCAGAACCGGCGCTGGGACGGCGATTTCCTCACGGTCCGGAAATTGCTGGCCGGCGAAGCCTTGGGTGCCGTGACCCGCTTTGAGTCCAGCTTCGAGCGCTGGTCCCCGGACATCTCCAAGGCGTGGAAAGCCAGCGCCACGGCGGCGGACGGCGGCGGCGTGCTGTTCGACCTGGGCGCCCACCTTATCGACCAGGCGCTTTTGCTGTTCGGTCCAGCCGCCGTGGCCCACGCGGAACTGCAGGCGCGGCGTCCGCACGAGAAGGTGGACGATGACGTTTTCCTGGTGCTCAACCACGAGTCGGGGGTGACCAGCCACCTGAGCATGAACATGCTTTGCGCCCAGCAGGGCCCGCGCTTCCGCATTCTCGGATCCACTGGCGCGTTCACCAAGCACGGGATCGACCCGCAGGAACCGTACATCGTTGCCGGCGGCAGCCCGCTGGACACTGAATACGGCGTTGAGGCACCGGAATGGGCAGGAGCCCTGGGCCGCGACGGCCACCTCGATCCGCTGCCCACGGAACGAGGTGCCTACCCCGAGTTCTACCGGCTCCTGGCAGCCAAGATCGACGACGGCGGCACCTCCTCCAACCTGCCCCTCCCGGTAGACCCGGCAGACGCCGTCGAGGTGCTGAAGATTATCGAATCAGCCCGGGCTTACGGAACCGCCGGCTGTTGAAATTGCGTGAGGTGAGTCACTAAGGTCTCTGTTGCGGGTGATACCGAATTGTTGGGCAGGTGTAGCCCGGAAGGATCCGAGGCAAACAGCCGTCAGGGTCGTGATCGATTGACTCTTGCCAGCGGCACCTGCGATCGTGTGGTGCCCGCCGGCAGAATTGGAGCAACACCATGCAAAGGTTCACCAAGCTTGTGGCGCCAATCGGGGCACTAGCCCTCGCCATTGGCCTTTCGACCGCCGCGGCTCCTGCGGCGTTGTCGGCCAATGGGCAGTCTGTCCAAACCGTAATGCAGGCAAATGCCCAAGCCGGAAGCCAAACCTACATCGTCCTGTACAAAGCCAACGGCGTTTCCCGCGCTTCGCTTGCGGCAGTGCAGGGCGCCGGCGGCACGGTGGTGCAGGCTTATCCGCAGATCGGTGTGGCCATTGTAAAGTCGGACCGCGGCGGCTTTGATGCGGCCCTGCGCGCAGCAGATTCTTCCATTCAGGGGGCCGCTTCCACAGCAGGCTTCGCCGTGGCTGTCGAAGACGACAACTCCGGTGCGGCTGTGGCGGCCATAGCACCCGGCGCCCCGGCACCCGGCGATGACAACCTGGCCGCACTCCAGTGGGATATGGACCAGATCCAGGCCCCGGCCGCCCGGGCGATCAATGGCGGCAGCGCCTCGGTGGTGGTGGGCGACATCGACACCGGACTGGACCACACGCACCCCGACCTTGCCCCGAACGTTGATTTCTCCAGGAGCGTTTCCTGCGTTGGCGGCGTCCCCAACACGGACCCGGCGGCGTGGATGGACAACAACGGCCACGGCACCCACACGGCGGGAACCATCGCAGTCGCGAACAACGGCATCGGCATGGTGGGCGTTGCGCCGAACGTGAAGATTGCCGGGATCAAGGCCGGCGACGACGACGGATTCTTCTACCCTGAAGCCGTGGTCTGCGCCTTCATGTGGGCAGGATCGAACGGTATCCAGGTCACCAACAACAGCTACTTTGCCGATCCCTGGCTCTTCAACTGCAAGAATGACCCCACCCAGCGGGCCATCTGGGAAGCTGAGCGCCGGGCCATCAAGTTTGCCCAGCAAAACGGCACCACAGTTGTGGCCTCGGCAGGCAATCAGTCAGACGACCTGGCTCATCCCACCCAGGATGTCACCAGCCCGGATAACACCACCGCGGTCACGCGCGACATCACCAACGCCTGCGCCGTGGTTCCGGTGGAAGTTCCGGGCGTGATCGGCGTGAGCGCCAACGGCAACAAGCTGATCAAGTCGTTCTACTCCAGCTACGGTGTGGGCGCCGTCAGCGTGATCGCGCCTGGTGGAGACTCGATCCTGCAGCAGACGGCGGCCGCCACTAACGGCCGCGTGCTGTCCGCGTGGCCGTCCGCTGCCGCCGCATCCTGCCCCAAAGTGTTGACTGTGACGGACGGAGCCGCCCGCTACTGCTACCTGCAAGGCACATCGATGGCCGGACCTCACGTTGCCGGTGTCGCGGCGCTGGTGGTCAGCACCGGAGTCAGCAAACCGGGCACCGTGGCATCGCGGATCAACACCACCGCCGACAAGATGGACTGCCCCGCTGACATGAGTGTGTACGCCCCGTTCCCTGCAACGGACAACGGCGCACCCCAGGTGTGCCAGGGGGGTGCCGGCTACAACGGCTTCAACGGCCACGGCCAGGTGAACGCTCTCCGCGCGGTCGGCGGCTGACCCTGTCGAAGTCCGCCGGAATGGCAGTCATCCAACGCGTGCTGCTCCTTCGTCGCTTTGACGCACGCTTACTGGATGGCTGCCATTCCGACGATAAGTGCGCAGCGATTCCCGCGGTCGTTCTCGCACCATGGGGAGAGTTACGCGGAAACCAGCTCGTGCCAGTCCGCCACGAGGGGCAGGTTGTGCGCCTCGGAGACGGAGTGGTGTGCCACGTGGCCGGCGGCGATGTTGAGGCCGGCGGCGAGGGCCGGGTCGCGGTCGAAGGCGGCCTTGACGCCCAGGTTGGCCAGGGCCACGGCGTAGCGCAGGGTGACGTTGGTCAGCGCGTAGGTGGAGGTGTTCGGGACGGCGCCCGGCATGTTGGCAACGCAGTAGAAGATCGTGTTGTGGACCTTGTACGTCGGTTCCTGGTGTGTGGTGGGGTGCGTGTCCTCGAAGCAGCCACCCTGGTCCACCGCGATGTCCACGAGCACGGAGCCGGGCTTCATGCGGGACACGAGTTCGTTGCTGACCAGCTTGGGGGCCTTGGCGCCGGGGATCAGGACGGAGCCGATGACGAGGTCGGCGTCGACGACGGACTTCTCGATCTCGTAGGAGTTGGAGGCAACTGTCTTGAGTCGGCCCTGGTACTGGGCGTCGAGCTCGCGGAGGCGGTTGATGTTGATGTCCAGGATGGTGACGTCGGCGCCCAGGCCCAGGGCCATGGCAGCGGCGTTGGTGCCGGCGACGCCGGCGCCCAGGACAACCACCTTCGCCGGGCGGACACCCGGTACGCCGCCCAGGAGGACGCCTTTGCCGCCGGCGGGTGCCATCAGGGAGGTGGCGCCGACCTGCACGGACAGGCGGCCGGCAACCTCGGACATGGGGGCCAGCAGCGGCAGCGTGCGGCCTTCCTGCACGGTCTCGTAGGCGATGGCGGTCACGCCGGAGTTGATGAGTTCCTGCGTGAGTTCCGGTTCGGCGGCGAGGTGGAGGTAGGTGAAGAGGATCAGGCCCTTGCGGAAGCGGTGGTACTCGGCCTTGATGGGTTCCTTGACCTTCATGACCATGTCGGCGCGGGCCCAGACGTCATCGGCCTCGGCAACGATTTCGGCGCCGGCGATCGCGTATTCCTCGTCCGTGATCCCTGAACCCAAGCCTGCGCCGCGTTCCACCAGGACCGTGTGGCCGTGGGTGCGGAACTCGTGAACGCCAGCAGCGGTGATGGCGACGCGGAATTCGTTGTTCTTGATCTCTTTGGGGACACCGATGATCATTTGTGGCTCCATACTCTCAGGCCGCGTAGGCCCGAAATTGCGGGGAAGGTTGTGATTCCAGAATAAATCCGGCTGTGACCCAGCTGACAGGAAAGCGGGGTCCGGGGCACGCATACTCAGCGTCATTCCGGGAATTTTTGCTCTCGTGGGTCGACAAATGTTCAGCGTGAGGGCGTCAGGTGTCGCCTGCTGTTCGTTCGCCCGGATGCCCGCCGGAGCAGTAGGGTTACCCCATGCAGCAGGACGTGGAACAACTCGTGGAGCAGGTGGCGCAGAAGCTTGGCCGGGGACTGTCGCTGGAGGACCTGGACGGCCTGCTGCTGGCTTACAGCTCCAACCAGTCCCACGCGGACCGGGTCCGGGTGAACTTTTTGTTGAGCAAGCGGGTCCCGGCCGATGTCAGCGCCTGGCAGCTTTCCCATGGCATCGCCACGGCGGTCCGCCCGGTAGCGATTCCCGCCAACCAGGACCTGGGGATGCTGGGCCGGGTGTGTGTTCCGTTGATGGTGCGCGGTTTCCGCGTCGGCTACCTCTGGGTGCAGCAGGACTCGGCAGAGGAAAGTCCGACGGCGATCCTCTCCCAGTTGCCGGACGTGACCCCGGAGATCGAGCTGCTTTCCGGCCTGCTGCTGGACTCCAACACCGCCGAGTCCGAATTCCGGCGGGGCCGCGAACGCGAGTTCCTGGCCGCCTGTTCCGGCGAGGCCAACGCGGTGGCCGCCGTGGCGGGCCGGAAGGAAATCCAGGGCAAGGGGCCGTGGCAGATGGTCACCGTGCTCGACGCCGATGGCTGGGCCGGCGGCCCGGATCCCATTGCTTCCACGCTGATCCACCGCTCAGCCGCCCTGCAGGCCACGGTGGGGGTGGACGTGGCGCTGTTCAGCGCCGGCACGGAAACCCATTCGGTGGTGCTGTTCCGTGAGTCGGTGGGCCGGGCAAACCATGCCCAGGTGCTGGTCCACTACCAGCTGGAGCTGGCCAAACGTTCGGGCCGGCCCGTGCACCGCATCATCCTGGGCATCAGTGAGGGTTTTGCCAAGCCGCGCGAGCTTGCCGAGGCATACCGGCAGTCCAAGCAGGCGGCTCAGGCGGCGGCTGTGGACCCCCAGCTGGGCGAACTGGTGGACTGCCGCGCCACCGGTGTTTACCAGCTGCTGGCGTCGGCGGGCGGGGGAGCCGGCGCCTGGGCTGACTCCGGGTCCGTATATGTGCGGATGCTGGAGGACCACGACCGCAACGATGAGCTGCTCCCCGTACTGGAGCTCATCTACGATAACGACGGATCGGTCCAGGACGTGGCCACCAAACTCCACCTGCACCGCAGCAGCATCTACAACCGGCTGGGCCGCATCCGGCAGCTCCTGGGCGTGGACCCGCTGAAGGGGATGCCCCGGCTCGAACTTCATGCGGCACTGAAAATGCGGCGCTGGGCGGCCCGCCCGCGGATCTAGCTCGCGTGCCGGGATCCAACACCCGGGACTCAACACCCGGGACCCGCCCACCCTGCGCCAGCTTACGACGGGGCTAGGCCTGCTCTGGCTGCTCTGCCTGCTCTGGCCCGTCAAGCTTCTTCTGCCGGTCCAGCCAGACCATGATGGCGGCCAGCCTGATCCGGCGGTGCGTGCCGCGGTATTCCACGGGGATCTCGCCGCGATCGGTCATGTTGCGCAGGTACGTGTGGGAAATCCCGGCGAGTTCGGCCGCCTGGGAGGTGGTGAGCACTTCCTCCACGCTGCTGACGGTCACCGCTTCGCCGCGGCCCAGCCGAGCGAGCAGGTCCACGACGGCGTCCCTCGCCTGGGGCGTCAGCCGGTGGACCGTGCCGTCCACGAACACCGTGATGTCGTTGCTGTCCCGGAGAGAACGTGCGAGGTTCAGGGCGTCGTCGGCGGGCAGGCCAGCCGTGACGCGTGGAGCTATCAGTGCCATGCCAGAAGCCTAACCCTGTACCTCCGGGCGGCGGCGGTAAGCTCGCGGGATGAAGCTCAGTGATGGCGAGGACATTGAATCCGGCGGGCTAGCGGGCAGGCTGTACCGCTCCGTGGCGCCAGCAGGCGATGTGCAGCGACCGACGTATGTCCTGCTCCACGGCATCGGCGTTTCCCACCGCTACTTCGCTCGGCTGCACCGGGAGCTGGCCCTCGCAGCCGACGTCTACTCCTTTGACCTCCCAGGGTTTGGCGACGCGCCCAAGCCCCGGCGCCAGGTGCCGGTGGGTGAGTATGTGGCTTTCGTGCGGGCAGCGCTTGCCGCCGCCGGCGTGACGTCCTGCGTGGTGATCGGGCATTCCATGGGAACCCAGCATGCCGTTGAACTCGCCCTGCAGGAGCCGGAGCTCGTGGACGCCGTGGTGCTGATGGGTCCCGTGGTGGACCCCCGCCGCAGGTCGGTTGCGCGGCAGGCGCTGGCGTTGACCCGCGACGCCATGTTCAGCGAGAGCCCGTCGGCGAATGCCATCGTCTTCGCGGACTATTTCCGGGCCGGCCCACGCTGGTACCTCACCGAGCTGCCGGTGATGATGCAGTATCCCCTTGAGGCCAGGATCCGCGGAATCAGCCAGCCGCTGCTGGTGTTGCGGGGCAGCAGGGACCCGGTGGCCGGGCCCGACTGGTGCCGTCGGCTGGCTTCCCAGGCCCCCCAGGGCAGCATGACGGAAATCTCCGGCCATGGCCACGTTTTCCAGCACACCGCCCCGGGACCAGCGGCCGCCGCGATCACCAGCTGGGCCCCTATTCGGCGTCGAGGTCCGTTTCCAGGAGCTTGACCAGCGAATCCAGTGCCGCGTCGGCGCCGTCACCTTCAGCCCGGAGCACCACAACATCGCCTTTGGCGGCGCCCAGGGTCATCAGCGACAGGATGCTCGAAGCGTCCAGCGCGTCGTCCTCCGGGTCGCCCTGCATGGCAATGGTGACCTCAACTCCCACGTCTCCGGCGGCTTCCGCAAACAGCGCGGCGGGGCGCGCGTGCAGGCCGGAGCGGCTGGCGATGGTGGCGATGCGTTCGGGCATTGTTCCTCCTGGTGGGTGCTTCTTTGTAGCTAGCGGCGGGCGGTTGGTACGAACCGGCCGGTCAGAGGCCGAGTTCTTCGAGGACTGGCAGTTTTTCCCGTACCCAGGCCTTGGCTTCGGTGGCGCTGGGCGCGGACAGCGCCAGCTTGGCCAGCTGCTGCGCCTCGGCCAGCGTAACGGTCTTCAGCACCGCGGCCACGGCGGCCAAGGACCGCGCGGTCATGGACAGCGTGGTGACGCCCAGCCCAGTAAGTACGACGGCGAGGGCCGGGTCAGCGGCCGCCTCACCGCAGACGCCCACGGGCTTGTTGTGGCCTTCCGCGCGGGAGCCTTCCACGGTCAATCCCACGAGGCGCAGCACGGCAGGCTGCCACGGGGTGTTGAGGTTGGCCAGCGGGCCCAGCTGGCGGTCGGCCGCCATGGCGTACTGCGTGAGGTCGTTGGTGCCCAGGCTCGCGAAACCCACCTCGCGCAGGATGGATTCGGCGGTCAGTGCTGCGGACGGCACCTCCACCATGACGCCCGGGTTGGTGATCCCGGCGGCGGTGCACATCGAGGCAAAATGGGCGGCTTCCTCCGCGGTGGAAATCATCGGGGCCATGACCCAGACGTCAGCCTCCGAGTCCTTCTCCGCGAGGGCGATCGCCTGCAGCTGGCGCTCCAGCACGCCCGGTGTGGTGAAGTCGGTACGGTAGCCGCGGACGCCGAGGGCCGGGTTGGGCTCGGTGGCGTCGGTGAGGAACGGCAGCGGCTTGTCGGCACCGGCATCGAGCGTGCGCAGGACCACTTTTTTGCCCGGAAAGGCGTCAAACACGCTCTTGTACGCGGCTGCCTGCTCTTCCACGGAGGGTTCGGTGTCGCGCTCCAGGAAGCAGAATTCCGTGCGGAACAGCCCGACGCCCTGCGCGTTGAGGCCGGCGGCGGCCACGGCATCCTTGCCGCCGCCCACGTTGGCGAGGAGCGGCACCAGGTGGCCATCCGCCGTCGCGCCGTTCCCTTCAAACACGGCCAGGAGGGATGCGTTGGTTGCCCAGGCCTCGGCGGCGGCGCGCTGGGCGTCATCCGGGTCCACGGTGATGGAGCCTGCGGCGCCGTCGACGAACACTTCGGTGCCGTCGGCCAGTTCGTCCACGCCTGCGGCCGCGACGACGGCGGGGAGGCCAAGGGAGCGGGCAATGATAGCGGTGTGGGACTGCGGTCCGCCGCCAGCTGTGACCAGGGCCAGCACCTTTTCAGGGTCCAGCGTGGCCGTGTCGGCCGGTGCCAGGTCCTCTGCCACGAGGATGAACGGCGTGCTGGCGGAGGGGATGCCCGGGGCGGGTACGCCCCGGAGTTCGGCCACGATCCGGGCGCGGACGTCAAGGACGTCAGTGGCGCGTTCGGCCATGTAGCCGCCCAGGTTGTGCAGCATTTCGGAGACCGAGGCGCCGGCTTCCCAGATGGCTCGCTGCGCCGAGGTGCCGCGGGCGATCAGCTTGGCGGCGTTCTTCAGGAGCATGGTGTCCTTGGCCATCAGCGCCGTGGCCTCCAGCACCGCCTTGCCGTCGCCGCTGGCCGTTTCCGCGCGGGCTTTCAGCTCGTCATGGACGGCGGTCGCTGCTGCCTTGAGCCCCGCCGTGGCTTCTTCGGCGGACGTACCGCCGGCCAGCTGCTCGCCTGCAGGGGGTTCGCTGATCGGTTTGGGCATCTGCCGGACGGTTCCGATGATGCGGCCGGGGCTGACGCCAACTCCTGGGAAGGTCTGCACTGAAGGTCCTCATTCTCTGCCGGTAGCCAGGCCCGCCTAGGTTTATCCCGGCGCCATGCCGGGGCCGCCGCGACCACTATGTGCGAGGGCGGAAACGTGCCTGAAAAAATTGTATGTGATTCAGTTCATATAGCAATGCTATAGGTGATAGGGTAGCGGCTATGAGTTTGGATGGCCAGCTTCCCCCCAAAATGCGTCTGTTGCGTGCAGCGGCCGAATTGCTGGCAAAGTCCGCTGGAGCATCCGTCTCCACCCGTCAGATCACGCAGCTGGCAGGGGTCACGGCGCCCACGCTGTACCACCACTTCGGTGACAAGGAAGGTCTCTTCGACGCCGTCGTCGCCGCAGGTTTTGAAGAGTATGTTGCGGGCGAGAGGGACTTCGCCCCGTCCGGAAATCCGCTGGAAGACATCCGGCGGATGTGGGATAACCACGTCCAGTTCGGGCTCAAGCAGCCGGAACTGTACCTGGTGATGTTCGGCAATATCCGCCCGGAAAGCCGCCCCGCCATCGTTGCCGATGCCGAGGCGCTCATGGAGGAGATGCTGAACAAGGCAGCGGCGGCGGGCCAGCTGAACGTCCAGCCGCGCGAAGCAGCCAGGTCCATCCTGGCAGCCAACGTGGGTGTGACCCTGATGCTGATTGCGGAACCCGCCGCCGAACGGAACCTTGAACTGTCCACCATGACCCGGGACGCCATGATTTTTGCGGTGTCTGCGGCACAGGCCGAAGGGGCCGCGCCGGAAGACTCCGGCAAGTCCTCGGTAGTGGTGGCAGCGATTGCCCTGAATGCCGCACTTCAGGCTTCGCACTCAGACCAGCTTTCAAGCTCGGAACTCAAACTGTTCCTCGAATGGCTTCACCGAATCTCCACCAGCACGTCGTCGTAAGTATCGGACCCATCCTGCGCTGCAGCAGGAATGACGGTTAGGAAAGCACATGGCAACAGAGACAGTTGCGAAACCCCGCACCAGCCTGCGGGTTCACGTCCAGAAGTTCGGGACGTTCCTGTCCGGCATGATCATGCCCAACATCGGCGCGTTCATTGCGTGGGGCCTCATCACGGCCCTCTTCATTGAGAAGGGCTGGATCCCGGTCCCTGCCCTCGGCGGCTTCGGCACCAGCGCCGAGGGAGTGCCCAATGTGGGCCTCGTTGGCCCCATGATCACCTACCTGCTGCCGCTGCTGATCGCCTACACCGGCGGCCGGATGGTCTACGACGTCCGAGGCGGCGTGGTGGGAGCCATCGGCACCATGGGCGTCATTGTTGGCGCCGGCATCCCGATGTTCATCGGCGCCATGATCATGGGCCCGCTCGGCGGCTGGACCATGAAGAAGATCGACCTCCTGTGGGAGGGCAAGATCCGCCCCGGCTTCGAGATGCTGGTCAACAACTTCTCTGCCGGTATCTGGGGCGCGCTGCTGGCGATGCTGGGCTTCTACGGCATCTCGCCGCTGGTCCAGGCCTTCAGCACGGCCGCCGGCAACGTCGTGCAGTTCCTGGTCAACAACGGCCTGCTGCCGCTCACCAGCATTTTCATCGAGCCCGCCAAGGTGCTGTTCCTGAACAACGCCATCAACCATGGCGTGCTGACCCCGCTGGGCATCCAGCAGTCGCTGGAGCAGGGCAAGTCCATCCTGTTCCTGCTCGAGGCCAACCCCGGCCCCGGCATGGGCATCCTGCTGGCGTACATGTTCTTCGGGAAGGGCTTGGCCAAGGGTTCGGCCTCCGGCGCAGCGATCATCCACTTCTTCGGCGGCATCCACGAAATCTACTTCCCGTACGTCCTGATGCGCCCGCTGCTGATCCTGGCCGCGATCGCCGGCGGCATGACCGGTATCGCCACCCTGGCCATCACCGGCTCCGGCCTCGTTGCGCCGGCGGCGCCTGGTTCGATCATCGCCGTGCTCGCCCAGACCTCCCGTGACAGCTACGTCGGGGTGATCCTCGCGGTGGTGCTCGCCATGACGGTCTCCTTCCTGGTGGCCTCGGTGATCCTGAAGACCACCAAGCACAGCGACGAGGTGGTCCTCAGCGACGCCACGTCCAGGATGGAAGCGATGAAGGGCAAAAAGAGCTCCGTCTCCTCGGTGCTGACCGGCGCCGGTGCTGGGGTGGGCACGGCTGTCCTGGCCGGCCCCATCAAGAACATCGTGTTCGCGTGCGACGCCGGTATGGGCTCCAGTGCCATGGGCGCCTCGGTGCTGCGGAACAAGATCAAGGCTGCCGGGTTCCCGGACGTCAAGGTCACCAATGCGGCGATCGCCAACCTCAGTGACACCTACGACGTGGTGATCACGCACCAGGACCTGACCGAACGCGCCAAGCCCGTCACGTCCAGCGCCGCGCACTTCTCGGTGGATAACTTCATGAACAGCCCGCGGTACGACGAGATTGTGGAGCTGGTCAAGGAGCACAACACCGAAGGCGCAACGCCCGACGCCGGTGCTGCCGCCGGCCACGGCGCCCACGTCGCCGGTGCCCCGGTGGACGCGGCACCCGACAGCGGTGCAGCACCGGCCGCCGTCGTGCCTTCCGACATCCTCGTGGCCGACAGCGTCATCCTTAACGGCACAGCCACCACCCGTGACGCGGCCATCGACGAAGCAGGCCAGCTGCTCCTGGCCCGGGGCGCCGTGGACGAGGGCTACCTTGCGGCCATGCACGAGCGCGAGGAATCCGTGTCCACCTACATGGGCAGCTTCCTGGCCATCCCGCACGGCACCAACGCCGCCAAGGACCACATCCTGAAGTCCGCGGTGTCCGTGATCCGCTACCCGGACGGCATCGACTGGAACGGCAAGCAGGTCAAGTTCGTGGTGGGCGTGGCCGGCATCAACAACGAACACCTCCACATCCTGTCCTCCATCGCGAAGGTCTTCACCAACAAGGCCCAGGTGGCCCAGCTGGAAGCGGCCACGTCCGTTGAGGAAGTCCTGGAGCTGTTCGGAAAGGTGAACGCATAGTGAAGGCCGTACATTTCGGAGCCGGGAATATCGGCCGCGGCTTTGTGGGGCTGCTGCTGCACCAGGCCGGTTATGAGGTGGTGTTCGCGGATGTCGCGGACGCACTCATCGACCAGCTCGCGGCAGCAGTCAGCTACAACGTCCACGAGGTGGGGGAGAACCCCACCGTCCGGACGGTGGACAACTTCCGCGCGCTGAACTCCGGCACGCAGGAAGCGGCGCTGGTGCGGGAAATCGCGACGGCGGACATTGTCACCACCGCCGTGGGGCCGCACATCCTGAAGTTTGTGGCGCCCGCCATCACGAAGGGCATCGCGGCGCGGGCTGCCGGGCTGGCGCCGCTGCAGGTCATGGCCTGTGAGAACGCCATCAACGCCACGGACATCCTGCGGGCCGAAGTCGCCGCCCTCTGGGACGACGCCGCCGGCTCCCTGGACGACGCGGCGGTATTCGCGAACACCGCGGTGGACCGGATCGTGCCCAACCAGGCGCCGGGGCAGGGCCTGGACGTGACCGTTGAGACGTTCTACGAATGGGTCATCGACCGGACAGCGTTTGGCGATGCTGCGCCTGTCATCCCGGGCGCAACGTTTGTGGACGAGCTCTCGCCCTACATCGAGCGGAAGCTCTTCACCGTGAATACGGGGCACGCCTCCGCTGCGTACTTCGGCTTTGAGGCCGGGCTGGAAAAGATCTCCGAGGCCATGGCCGACCAGGACGTTGCGGAAGATGTGCGGGCCGTCCTGGAGGAAACCAAGCAACTCCTTGTGGCCAAGCACGGCTTCAACAACGACGAGCAGGAAGCCTACGTCCAGAAGATCCTGGTCCGTTTCTCCAACCCGCACCTGCCGGACACCGTGAACCGGGTGGGGCGTGCCCCCATGCGCAAGCTCAGCCGGCACGAACGGTTCATCGGCCCCGCGGCTGAACTCGCAGAACGCGGGATCGTGCCCGAGGCGCTTCTGGGTGCCATCGCCGCGGCCCTGCGATTCACCGACCCCGCCGACGCCGAGGCCACCGAACTCGCGCAAATCCTGGCTTCCTCATCGCCTGCCGACGCCACAGCCAGGATCACGGGGCTGGCACCGGAGCACCCCCTGTTCGCGGCGGTGTCCACGCTCGTGGAGGAACGCCAGGCGGAAGGGGTGAAGGCCCCGGCCTGACCCTCTCTCACTTCCTGCGGGTTTTTCCGGAACCCTCTCGCAGATCCTGCGGGTTTTTGGCCAACGCTCTCTCACCTGGATGAGAGAGCGTTGGCGTTTAAGGCACCGAAAGTGAGAGAGGGTCTCGGGGGGAGAGGTTCGCAAGCCTTGTGGAATGCTGGGGAGATGACCACGAACCCCGGCGCCCTGACCGCCTTGCTGACCGCCGACGTCGACGGCGGGACCTTCCGCCTCCGGCACGCCGTGTCCGCGGACCTGCCCGCCATCGTGGCACTGCTGGCCGACGATTCCCTCGGCGCCAGCCGAGAACTGGGCCACGACATGGCGCCTTACGAGCGGGCCTTCGAAGCGATCGACGCCGACGCGTGCCATTTGCTGGTGGTGGGCGAGCACGTGCCGGCTGGGGCAGCTGACGGCCGCGTCGTGGCCACCTTCCAGTTGAGCTTCCTGCCCGGCATCTCGCGGCAGGGCTCGTGGCGCTCGCAGCTTGAGGCGGTCCGCGTGGCGGGCAGCCTTCGGGGCCAGGGCCTGGGAAACCTGATGGTGGGGTGGGCGATCGAGGAATCCAGGCGCCGCGGCTGCACGCTGCTGCAGCTGACCACGCACAAGTCGCGGACGGCCGCCCACCGGTTCTACCAGCGGCTCGGCTTTGACGCCAGCCATGAGGGCATGAAGCTTACTCTCTGACCCGGCGTTAGGCCTTCTTGGAACCCTTGGGCACAAACAGCGTTTCGGCCTGCTCCAGGGACATGCCGTTGGTTTCCGGCACCTTGAACATCACAAAGAAGAACGACGCCGCCGCGAACAGCGCGTACATGGCGTAGGTCAGCGGCAGGGAAGCGGCGGCCATCACCGGGAAGCTGAGCGTGATGGCAAAGTTGGCCACCCATTGCGCGGCGGCGGCCAGGCCCAGGGCGCGGGCACGGATCCGGGACGGGAAGATCTCACCAAGGAGGACCCAGACCAGCGGGCCCCAGGAGGCGCCGAAGCTGACCACAAAGATGTTGGCTGCCATGAGGGCCACCGGACCCCAGGCACCCGGCAGGGAGATCTCGGAGCCTGAACCGACCGCGGCCGAGAACGCCAAGGCCATGGTGCCCAGTGAGACCGCCATGCCGATGGACCCGGCCAGGAGAATGGGGCGGCGGCCGATCCGGTCCACCAGGGCGATGGCCACGAGTGTCACCAGGATGTTGGTGATGGAGGTTGCCACCGAGATGGTGAGCGAGTCCTTCTCCTGGAAACCGACGGCCTTCCACAGCGTGGTGGAGTAGTAGAAGATCACGTTGATGCCAACGAACTGCTGCAGGACGGAAAGGACGATGCCCACCCAGACCACTGCCTGCAGGCCGAAGGTCTTGCCGCGGAGCGAGCCTTTCTGGCCGGACAGCTTGTCCTCTTCGATGGCGTCCTGGATCTCGCGGATGTGCCGGTCCGTGTCCTCGGACGGGGCGATGGAGTCGAACACCTTGCGGGCTTCGTCTTCTTTGCCCTGGAACACCAGGAACCGCGGGGATTCCGGGAGGGTGTAGGCGATCCAGCCGTAGACCACGGCAGGAACCGCCGCGGCGAGGAACATCCAGCGCCAGGCTTCCAGGCCCAGCCAGAAGGCCTGGTCCGCGCCGCCGGCGGTGGTGGCGAAGAGCGCGTCGGACAGGAGTGCGGCGAAGATACCGGTGGTGATGGCCAGCTGCTGCAGCGACGCCAGCCGGCCACGGACCTGCCGCGGGGAAATCTCGGAAATATACGCGGGTGCGATCACCGAGGCCAGGCCGATGCCCAGGCCGCCCACCAGGCGCCAGAAGATCAGGTCCCAGACGCCGAACGCGAAGCCGGTTCCGATGGCGCTGACCAGGAACAGCAGCGCGCCGAGCTTCATAGCGGGGATGCGGCCGTACCGGTCGGCGACTTTGCCGGCGAGGAAGGCGCCTGCCGCGCAGCCCAGCAGGGCGATGGCCACGGCAAAGCCGGTGACGGCCTCGGAGAGCGCGAACTCGTCCTTGATGGCGTCCACTGCACCGTTCACCACGGAGGAGTCGAAGCCGAACAGGAATCCACCCACCGCGCCTGCGAGTGCCAGCCAGATCACCCGCTGCGGGATCTTGGCGGTGGTCTGCTCCTTGGCGGTGGGCATGCTGCTCCCTGAGATTTGGGGGTGGGGTGGACGCGGTGCGGACGTCGTCGGCTGCGGGACCGGCTTATGGCCGGCGCACACGCGCTAAACAGTGTGGCACGTCACCGCCCGCCGTTCCACTTGCGACTTGTACCCTCCGAAACAGAAAGCCGACGACGGCGGGGTGTGCCGCCGTCGTCGTCTTCCACCTCCGTAAGGGGTCCGGTGCGCCCGCGCGTCACGCAGGGCACGCTTTTGGGCCGGTCGGCACGGAAAAGCCCGGGATTCCGCGGAACGACATCGGCAGCAGCCCAAAAGACTGCCTGCCGTGACAGGACTCCGCTCACCGCGCGGAACCCGGGGGAGCTAGTGGGCCGCCACCGCAGCTGTGTCTCCCCGCGGGGCGACCTTCGGATCCGTCAGCTTCTTGTTCGGCAGGGCGAAGCTGATCAGGAACGCGATCCCGGTGAGCACGGCGGCGGTGAGCATCACGGTGTCGATCGCGTAGGCGAAGCCCTCCGTGATGGGGCGGGTCAGCACGCTGTTGGCCGTATGGAGCCAGCTGGTGTCATTGAGCGATTCGTTCGATGCCCCGTTCTGGAAGAACTCGTACAGCTTGGCGTTGGCGGGGTCCGCGGCCACGGCCGGGTCGCGCAGCACGGCCTGGTAGTCGGCACTGGACATGGCTGACTTCATCGTGTCGGCGATCCGGCTCGCGGCCAGGCTGAACAGCATGGAGATGAACACGGCCGTGCCCACCGCGCCGCCCATGGACCGGAAGAACGCCGCGGAGGAGGTGCCTACACCCATGTCCTTCGGGGGCACGGAGACCTGCATGGCCAGCGTAAGCGGCTGCATGCAGAAACCGAGGCCCATGCCGAAGAACACGGCGATCACGCCGGGAACCCAGAGGCCCGTTTCCACGCCCAGGGACAGTCCCATAACCAGCGCGGCGACGGTGAGAATGCCAGTACCCACAATGGGGAAGATCCGGTACGTGCCCGACGCCGAAATGGTGCGGCCCGCGGTGATGGAACCGGTCAGGATGCCGAGGGTGAAGGTGATCATCATCAGGCCGGCTTCGGTGGGCGTGAGCCCCTTGACCAGCTGCAGGTACATGGGCAGCATGGCGATGGCGCCGAACATGCCGATGCCGATGATGAAGTTCAGCAGCGAGGACAGGCCAAAAGTGGCGTTCCGGAAGAGCCGAAGCGGGATCAGGGCGTAGTCCCCGGCGCGTTTTTCGGCCAGCAGGAACCAGAGGATGCCAACCGCGCCCAGGCCGTAGCAAAGGAAGGAGTTCAGCGACGCAAAGCCCCAGCTGCGGCCCTGTTCCGCCACCAGGAGCAGCGGGACGATGGCGAGAGTGATGGCGGCTGCGCCGAAGTAGTCGATCTTCTGCTTCACGTGCTTGGCCGGCAGGTGCAGGAACATAAACACCACGGCCAGGGCCGCCAGACCGATGGGCAGGTTGATGAAGAACACCCAGCGCCAGCCGTCAAAGCCCAGGATGTTGGCCGACCCTGCGAACGCGCCGCCCACCACGGGGCCGAGCACGGAGGAGATGCCGAACACCGACATAAAGTAGCCCTGGTACTTGGCCCGGTCCTTGAGGGACACGATGTCACCGATGATGGTCAGCGCGAGGGCCAGCAGGCCGCCGGCGCCCAGGCCCTGGACGCCGCGGGCGATGGCCAGCTCGGTCATGGAGTGCACTGAGCCGGCGTAGAGCGAGCCGACCAGGAAGATGACGATGGCTATCAGGTACAGCGGACGGCGGCCGAAAATATCGCTCAGCTTGCCGTACAGCGGCGTGCTGACCGTGGACGTGATGAGGTAGGCGGTGGTGGCCCACGCCTGGAGGGACAGCCCGTCCAGGTCGTTGGCGATGGTGTAGATGGAGGTGGACACGATGGTCTGGTCCAGGGATGCCAGGAACATCCCCAGCATGAGCCCCACCATCACGGTGACGATCTGACGCTGTGTCAGGGTTTCGCCGGCGGCACGCACAGCGGTTGTTTTGGACATGGCTTCTCCAGGAAAGAAAAAGGGATGACGCTCGATAGTTGCTTTCAGTAACTATGTTAGTTCGCGTTTCATTCCCGCTGCCGGAGATTTCTTCCGGAACCGCCGCTCCCGCCCGGGCCCCCGCCCGAACTGGAGGACCCAAATCAGCGCTCCACGAGGATGCCGTCCGGATCGCACCAGACGGTGACGCCGGGACGGAAGGTCACGCCGTCGAGCACTACATCCACGTCAACCTCACCGGCGCCGGCCTTGGCGCTCTTGCGCGGGTTGCTGCCCAGCGCCTTGACGCCCAGATCCAGTTGGGCGATCGCCTCGCGGTCGCGGATGGCGCCGTTAATTACGACGCCGGCCCAGCCGTTCGCCACGGCGCTCTCGGCGATCATGTCCCCCATCAGGGCCGTGCCCAGCGAACCGCCGCCGTCCACCACCAGCACGGCGCCATTGCCGGGGGTGGCCAGGGTGGACTTGACCAGGGCGTTGTCCTGGAAGCAGCGGATGGTCCGCACCGGGCCGCTGAAGTGTGAACGGCCGCCGAGGGACTGGAACTGGAGTGAAACGGACGCCAGGTCCTCGCCGCGCTCATCGTACAGATCGGCGGTGTTGACGGGGCTGTTGGTGTTGCCAGCAGATGCGGTCATTGGATCTCCAGGTGTTCAGTGTCGTGGGGGCTGCGCGCTGTCCATCGCCACACCAGGCAAGCGCCGTAAGGCAAGCGGGGCGATGCAGCCCACGATAGTCTGATTTTCAGAATCACCAACCGTTCCAGGGGGAAGCAGCATGAGCCTGTCCAACACACCCGCAGCACCGGATCCCAGCGCAGCGTCGGTTCCCGGGGCGGGATCGGAAAGCCCGACGGCGGCGCTCGCCGAGCCGACGCAGAAGGTCACCGCGCGCTGGGTGACCGGGCTGGTGCTGGTCAACGTCGGCATCAACGCCGCCTTCTTCGGCCCCATCAATGTGTTCATCGGCCAGCAGGCCATCAGCATTGACGCCCTCAACAAGGAAGCCATCCTGTCCCTGGTGACGGGCTGTGGCGCCGCCGTCTCGCTGGTGGCCAACCCGCTGTTTGGGGCCCTGTCCGACCGGACCGTCTCAGGCTTCGGCCGGCGTGCCCCGTGGGTCCTGGCCGGCGCCGTCCTGGCTACGGCTGCGTTGCTGGCGATGTCCGGAGCCACGGCGGTGGCCCTGATGGTCCTCTTCTGGTGCCTGGTCCAGCTCGGTGCCAACGCTGCCTACGCGGCCATCACCGCGGCCGTCCCGGACCGCGTGCCGGTCCTGCAGCGCGGCGGAGTAGGCGGGCTGGCAGCCATGGGCCAGACCCTGGGAATCCTGCTCGGCGCAGTTTTCGGCGCGGTGGTCTCGGGAAACTTCATGGTGGGGTACACGATGTGTGCGGCCGCCCTGCTGTTCTCCGTGCTGCCGTATCTCTTCCACCGGAATGATCCCCCGCTCCCGCGGGAGGCCCGGCCGCCGTTCACCTGGACCGGATTCCTGCGCGGTTTCTGGATCAGCCCGGCCCGCCACCCTGACTTTGGCTGGGCCTGGCTCACCCGCTTCCTGGTCAACGTGGGCAACCAGCTCACCATCGTTTACCTGCTCTTTTTCCTGCGGGACGTCATCAAGCATGAGGACCCGGCGCTGGGCGTCCTGATCCTCACGGGAATTTATGCGGTGATGGTCATGATCACCGCGGTGCTCGCCGGACCGTGGAGTGACCGGGTGGGCAAACGCAAGCCGTTTGTGATCGGCTCGTCCGCCACGATCGCCATCGCCGGACTGATCATGGCGTTCTTCCCGGTGTGGCCGGGGGCCTTGGCGGGGGCGGCGGTGCTCGGCATCGGATTCGGCGCCTACCTGGCGGTGGACTTCGCGCTGCTCACGCAAGTGCTCCCGAAGGCTGCCGACCGGGGCAAGGACATGGGGGTCATCAACGTGGCCAACTCGCTGCCGCAGGTGTTCGCCCCGCTGATCGCCTTCCTATCCCTGCAGTTCCTGGGAGGGTACGTCACGTTGTTCACCACGGCCGCCGTCATCGGCCTGCTGGGCGCTGTGTTCGTGGTCAAGATCAAGGGCGTGGACTGATTCCGGCTTTTGCCTGTGCCGCGTATAGTTGAGGCGGACTGCAGGCACACGGGATGGGGACTCTCCCTGCCGCTGCACCATAAGAACACAACCCCGGAATCCTGATGCCCGAGACCCTTTCAGCCCATCCGTCCATGGCCGCCCGGCCCTCCACGCCGCGTCAGCGGCTCCGCTACACGCGCGTCCTTGAGTCTGCCGCAGGGTTTGCCCGCAAAGGGCTGGAGTCCGTGGACCTCGCGGAAATTTCGGAAAAGTCCGGCGTGCCGTTGGGCACCGTCTACCGCTATTTCCCCACGGCCAACCACCTGATGCTGTCCCTCTACCGCCAGCAGCTGGACGAGCTTCAGGGCAGGGCCCGCACGTCGGCGGCCAGCTTCGGTGGCCGCGCCCTCACCGGCGTGGTGATGGAGATCTTCCACATGCGGGTGATGCAGCCGGCAGTCGAACAGTGCCTGAGCCGCTGCGTGTACCTCAAGGGCATGGACACCACGGCACTCCTGCATGAAATCGATGCCCTGAGCGAATCGGCTGTAGCCACCGCCTCCGACGACGCCGTAGCGGCCCGGGTGCTCCTGCTGACCGTCACTGGTCTGGTCCAGTCCGTCCGCAACCGCCGGCTTTCGCTCTTTGAGGCCGAAGAGGACCTCAAAAAGGCCTGCACCTTGCTTGCTCCGGTGGCTGCCGGGGCTCGTGAGGCCCACCGATCGGCGTAACTGGTCTAGACCAGTAAGCCAATAAATACGTCTTTATGCCGTGATGTGGCTCACAAATCGGCCTGATTAAACGATTTGGCACGGTCTCGGAGCGTCGAATGCACTTTCTGGCGCGTGGGCGCTGTTTATTATGGCAGGACCGGAGTGGCTGGCAACCCGCATCTGCAAGGGCTTCACCCCGGGCCCGCCACCTCTGGGCCCAAGAAGCAACGAATTCCACCTTGAGCCTCCCTGTGCTTGAGCCTTTCTGCGCCGTGCGCCCACGGCTAGCCCCAGGAGACAACGACGTGTCCATTGACGTAATCGCACCGACCGACAATTCAGCAGCCACTGCCCTGACCGAAGCCGAGATCTTCGACGCCCACCAGGGCGGGAAGCTCTCGGTGACAAGCACGGTCCCGCTGTCCAACAAGCGCGACCTGTCCATCGCCTACACCCCCGGTGTGGCCGAGGTCAGCCGCGCCATCCACAACAACCCGGAACTCGCCAAGACCCTCACCTGGGCGCAGCGCCTGGTGGTTGTGGTCAGCGACGGTACCGCAGTGCTGGGTCTGGGCAACATCGGCGCCGCCGCCTCACTGCCCGTGATGGAGGGCAAGTCCGCCCTGTTCAAGACCTTCGGCGAGCTGGATTCCATTCCCCTGGTCCTGAACACCACGGACGTTGACGAGATCGTGGAAACCCTGGTCCGCCTCCGCCCCAGCTTCGGCGCCGTCAACCTTGAGGACATCTCGGCCCCCCGTTGCTTCGAGCTGGAAGAGAAGCTGATCGAGGCGCTGGACTGCCCGGTCATGCATGATGACCAGCACGGCACCGCCGTGGTGGCCCTCGCCGCCCTGACGAACGCCGCCAAGGTCACCGGCCGCGAACTCGCAGAACTCCGCGTGGTGGTTTCCGGCGCCGGAGCTGCAGGCATCGCCGTCGCCGAAATCCTGCTCGCCGCCGGCATCACGGATGTTGTCCTGCTCGACTCCAAGGGTGTCATCAACCGCGAGCGGGCCGACATTGCCGCCGACCCGCAGAGCAAAAAGTCCCAGATGGCGCAGCACAGCAACCCCCGCAGCGTCACGGGCGGCCCAGGCGAAGCGCTGCTTGGTGCTGACGTGTTCATCGGGGTTTCCTCCTCGAAGCTGGACGAGGCACACCTGAAGCTGATGAACGCCGACTCCATCGTGTTTGCCCTTTCCAACCCGGACCCCGAAGTCCTGCCCGAGGTGGCCGCCAAGTACGCCGCCGTGGTGGCCACCGGCCGCAGCGACTTCCCCAACCAGATCAACAACGTCCTGGCCTTCCCCGGAATCTTCCGCGGCGCGCTGGACGCCGGCGCCCGCCGGATCACGCCCGCCATGAAACTCGCCGCGGCCCGCGCCATTGCCGAACTCGCGGAAGCTGACCTTTCGGTGGACTACATCGTGCCCAGCCCGCTGGACCCGCGCGTTGCCCCGGCAGTGACGGCTGCAGTCGCCGCCGCCGTGGAAGCCGAGTAAACCTCCGCAGCCACACGCTGACACAACGCCCGACGGCGGTGCCTCCCCGCGCAGGGGACGCGCCGCCGTCGGGCGTTAAGCTGCCGGGCTCACCGCTGCGCCGCCCTAAACTGGGGCTCATGAACTCCGAAACCGTGGTGAGCATCCTGTGCGGCCTGGCGATCCTGGTGGGGGTGGCGGGCACCATCATCCCCATCCTGCCCGGCAGCTTCCTGATCGGGCTCAGCCTGCTGGCGTGGGCCATCTGGGGCGGTGCCGGGGCCACGGGCTGGGTGGTCTTCGCGGTGGGAATGGTGTTTGTGCTGGCCGGTATGGCTGCCAGCGCCGTGCTGACCGGACGGAAGCTCAGGGAGCACAGCATTCCCAACCGCAGTGTGGTGATCGGCCTGGCAGCGGGTGTGGCCGGCATGTTCGTCATCCCGGTGGTAGGGCTTTTTGTGGGTTTCGCCGTGGGACTGCTGCTCAGCGAGTTCCTCCGCACCCGGAACTTCGGCACCGCAACCACCACCAGCTGGGCCGCCCTGAAGGCCACCGGGCTGGGCATGCTGGCCGAGTTCGGGCTCGCGTGCCTGGCGGCCAGCACCTGGGTGATCGGGCTCTGGGTCGCGGCGGCCACGTAGGGCGTGCAAGCAGGTCCGCCACGTAGCATGGAGAGATGACCGCGGGGGATACCAGAGGACCGATCTACCGGGACACCCGTGACCTGACGCCGTTCGGGAACGCCCGCCTGCAGACCCCCGTCCGGGAACTAGCCGGCAGTGTGGGCGGGCTGATCCATGGTGTGCTGGGTGGCCGGGATGCCGCGCTGATTGCCGTGGACGGCGAGATCCCCAGGCTCAAGCGGATGCCGGGCAAGGCGCCCAAAGCAGTCCACGATGCCATCTTCACCAGCAGGGAACCGGAGCGGCTCATCGCCGTGGGGCGCGCATATCCGGGCTGGGCGGGGCTCTGCTCCGTCATGGCCGGGCTCCTGGCCTACCAGCACGGCGGCTACCTGCGCGCGTCCGAACTCCTCCAGCGCGGCCTGTCCATCAGGAACGACGACGACGCCAACCAGTATGCGGCCACCTATCTCACGCGCGTGGTCACCCGGGTGGAGGTTGCCGAGCGCATCGAAGTCCCCGTGCTGTTCAGCCAGGAATCGGTCTTCCTGGCCCTGTCGCACTCCCTGCGGGAGACGGGCCAGCTGGAAGCCGCGCTGCAGACGGTGGCCGGGCTGCCGCCGTCGTTGCCTTCAGCCTTGGCCCGCTGCGCACTGGCGTTCGCGCTGGGACGCGACAAGGAAGTGGTGATCTGGACCGAGGGGCTGCTGAACTCCGACGACCTCTCGGCGGCCCTGCTGCTGCTCCGCGGGCGCGCGCTCCGGCGGCTCGGCGCCCACGCAAAGGCGCACGAGGCCCTGAAGGAGGTGCTCCGCCGTCGGAAAACGGACGTGGTGCTCCGCAACGACGCCCTCACCGACCGTGCCCTGCTGGTGCTCGACAACGGCCGCAAATCCCTCAACCCGCGGGACTGGCTCCGCGGCCGGCCGGCGGAGCTGGAAACGTTCGAAGTCATCCGCAAGGACATCGACGAGCGCCGGCTGTGGGAGCAGGAGTGGGAAAACCTGGACGGGAAATAGGCTCCGGGTGATGGCGGCCTTAGGGACTTGCCTGGTGGCGTTGCCTTGTGGACTTGCCTTGTGGACCAGTCCGTCCCGGAGTACAACGGAGGAATGAGCGACGCAGTGCGGTCCTGGATGGAAAAGTACATCGCGGCGTGGACCTCCAACGACCCGGAGGACATCAGGGCGCTGTTCACCGAGGAAGCCGTCTACGCCACCCGGCCGCATGATGCCGACGCCTGGCGGGGCCGCGAGCAGATCGTGGACCGCTGGCTGGAGGCGGCGGACGGCCCCGGGAACTGGACCTTTGAGTGGACGCTGTTGGGGGCGGACAGCGGGCTGGGGACCGACGGCGGGCTGGCCTTTGTGCAGGGTTTCACGGACTACCTCGGCGATAATCCCAGCTACGACAACCTGTGGGTCATCCGCCTCGAACCGGACGGTCGGGCGTCGGAGTTCACGGAATGGTTTATGGAGCGCAAAGCCTAGGCTTGCTGCGTGAGCCTTGCAACCAGCGGAACCAGCTGCTCGGAGAGGAGCGCCACGCCGAGGGCAACCATGATGATGCCGCTGGCCAGGGTGACTGTCCGTGCGGCGCCGGGCCGTGACTGCAGGAGTTTGCGGGCCAGCAGCGCCACGCAGGTGTAGACGGCCCCGGCCAGCAGGACAAACGTCAGGCCCAGCAGGCCGGACTGGACGGGGACCGGGAGGGACGCCTCCGGGCTGACGAACTGCGGCACCAGCGCCACATAGAACAGCAGCCCCTTGGGGTTGATGCCGCTGGTTCCCATGCCCTGAAGGAATGTGCGGAGCTGGTTGGCGGGCTTCCCGACGGCGTCTGCCGCACTGAAGGAGGCCCCGCGCCAGGAGCGGAGGGTGCTGATGCCCAGCCACAGCAGGTAGCCCGCGCCGGCCACGGTCAGCCAGCCCAGGACGCCGGGCAGGCCGGACAGCAGGGCCGCGAGGCCTGCCACCATCAGCAGTGTGTGCAGCAGGTAGCCGCCGCAGAGTCCGGCCACGGCCGGGACGAAGCTGCGCTGCCGCAGACCGGCCGTGATGGAGTACGCCCAGTCCACGCCGGGGGTGCAGGCGAGGGCGACAGCCACCAGCACAAAGGCGAAAAACAACTGGGGATTCATGGCGGGCTCCTGTCCGATGGGTATAGGACAAACCTTATGAAGTTTCGGGCCATAAGTGCTTACCCTTTTCGCCCAGGTTGAGTCCGAATTGGTAAGATATTTGCGTGATTGACCACATTGACAGAAACATTTTGCGCCACCTCAAAGAAGATGGCCGGATGACCGCCACGGCGCTGGCCGCGAAGGTCGGGCTCACGGTGGCGCCATGCCACCGGAGGCTCCGGGATCTGGAGGCATCGGGCGTGATCCGCGGCTACAAGGCGGACATCGATCCGGCCGCCGTCGGGCTGGGTTTCGAGGCCATTGTCTTTGTGACTTTGCGCCAGGTGGACCGCTCCACCATGGAGATCTTCGAGAACCGGGTGGCGGACAATCCCAACATCGTGGAGGCACAGCGGCTGTTCGGCTCCCCGGACTACCTGTTGAAGGTCATCGCCGAGGACCTGCCCGGCTACCAGCGCTTCTACGACGCCGAACTCACGTCACTGCCCGGGGTTGAGCGGCTGACGTCCACGCTGGTGATGAAGAACATCAAGTCCAATGCGGGCCCGCCGCTGTAGCGCTTGCGCCCTTGAGATGCGTCCGTCCTGCGTTGCCTCAGTCCGTGGGGCGGACGTGGACGATGATCACCTGGGTGTCCTTGCCGCCGTCGTACCGGAGGTCGTAGTTCACGTCCAGGCCTGTGGAGGTGCCGGAGGTGATGGAGAAATCGGTCTTTCGTTCCGGGTCCCGCTGGGCACCGGCGATCCAGCGTTCGGCGGAGTCGGCGTCGATCCCGTACCGCGCCACACCGTCCCGGATGAGCTCAAAATACTCGTCAGGAGAGCCAGCGGTGAGGAAGTAGGTGACCTCGCTGAAGTCCGGCCGCTTGTTCGTGGTGTTCAATCGGATGCGGTCCGTTTCCCCACTGATCTCGCCGCTCGGAGCAACGATGGTGAGCTTGATCTTTCCCGAGTCCCTGGTGTTGATGTTGGCCGTGCCGGCCCACTGCAGGTCCGGGTTGGAGAGGTACGCCTGGCCGTAGAAGTCGTAGACCTTCTTGATGGTCTCCCAGTTGTGTTCGGTGCCTTTGGAGGTGTCCCAGCTGGCGGGGTCGATGCCTATGTCCAGCATTGCCTGGTTGTTCCAGTAGTCGCTGAGGAAATCCGCGTCTTCCTCGGAGCTTTTGTCGATCAGCCCAGATCGGCGGCAGCATCCATGGCGGCCTTTGCAGCCTCGGAATTTTCAAGCGCCCAGTGCCTGAATTCCTCGCTGCCGAGGTACTCCTGGCGTTCTTCGGGGGTCATGCCGTTCGGCCGGTCCGTCAGGTCCTGTGCAACGCCGTTCCCGGAACCGCTGCCACCACTCCCGGAGCCACCGCCTGAGCCGGCCCCGTTGCTGGCCTTCTCCTGCTCGTCGGCGTTGGCGAGCACCGACTTGGAGGCCGACTCCAGCCCGGCCGTTGCGGACTTCAGCAGCTTCGAGTGCGATGGGGAGAGCTCCCCGTGCGGGGTCGAGTGCGGGCCCGGAGAGACGGAGCTCAGTCCTGCAACAGTCCGGTGGTCCGGTACGGGATGACTTCCCGCAGGAACATGCTGGTGGACGTCCGGACAATGCCGGGGCAGAGCCGGATCTCCTCGGACACGCGGTAGAGGTCGTCCGGGCTGGTGGCCACCACGCGGATCAGCAGGTCGGTGTCGCCGGCAGGGGCATGGCATTCGAGGACCTCGGGGATTTCTCGCAGGGCCGCGATGGCTTCGTTGAGGTGGCTCTGGTCCAGTTCGGCGCTGACGGCCGCGGCCACACCCCTGCCCAGGGCGGAGGGGAGCACCCGGCTGCTGTTGGGACGGAGAGCGCCCGACGCCGTCATCCGCTCCAGGCGCGACTGGACGGTCCCGCGCGCCAGGCCCAGCCGCTGGGCCAGCACCATGATGGGGGCGCGCGGGTCCTCGTCCAGGGCATTGATGATGCGCTTGTCCGTGGCGTCCAATTGCTGCAATCTGATCAGTTCCTGTCGGAGCTTGTGGTCCCTATTGGTCAGACTGACCAACGAAATGCTTGCTAGTTGTGCCAACTGTATGGCGTCTGCTCAAATTGTGGCAACAAGGGCTGAGGCTACCGCCGAATCCCGCAGGCTACAGGAACCCGGCACACCACCCGGCAACTGGACACCGCCTCCCGCAAGGAGGACGCCGCTGATTGACACTTGTTCACACCACGGTCATTCTGCACACACGGCAAGAGCCACTGAGCCACCGACGTCGGATCCCCGAAGTCATCGGTAGCTGAGGGGCTCTTGTGCTGCCCCGGACTAGGGTTGGTCCATGACCCCTGCCGGCCGCTTTGCCCCCAGCCCTTCCGGTGAACTGCATGTAGGAAACCTCCGCACCGCGATGCTTGCCTGGCTGTTCGCCCGGTCCTCCGGCCGCGACTTCCTGCTGCGCGTCGAGGACCTTGACCGGGCGCGGGCCGGCGCGGAGGCGGAGCAGCTCCGCGATCTGGAGGCCGTGGGCCTGACGTGGGACGGCGCCGTCGTGCGCCAGACGGACCGCGGCGCCGTCTACGCCGAAGCTATCGGGCGGCTGGCTGCCGCAGGCCTTACCTACGAATGCTTCTGCACGCGCCGCGAAATCCAGGAGGCGCCGTCCGCGCCGCACGCGCCGCAGGGCGCCTATCCGGGCACGTGCCGGGACCTCGATCCTGCCGAGCTGGAGTTCAAACGCTCCACCCGGCCAGCTGCCATTCGGCTCCGCGCCGAGGTAGCGGAGTACACAGTGCGGGATGTGCTGCACGGTGATTTCATCGGCGTGGTGGACGATTTTGTCCTCCGCCGCAACGACGGCGTGACCGCCTACAACCTGGCCGTCGTGGTGGACGACGCCGCGCAGGGCATCGACCAGGTTGTGCGGGGCGATGACCTGCTGCCGTCCACGCCCAGGCAGGCATATCTTGCGTGGCTGTTGAATATTCCTGTCCCGGAATATACGCATGTGCCGATGGTGGTGAATTCCGACGGCGCCCGGCTGGCCAAGCGCGACGGCGCCGTGACGCTGGCCGATCTCGCCCGTACCGGCGTTTCCGCCGCTGACGTGCGGAACCTCATCCTGCAGTCCCTGGGGCTGCCGGCCGGGACGCTGGAAAACGCACTCGCGGAGTTCCGCCCGGCGGACCTCCCGCGGGAACCGTGGGTCTGGACCGGCCCCTAGGCAGCGCGCGAACGGAGGCTTGCGGCCCCGCCGACGTGAGGCCACTTGCTGCCCTACGCGTAGGCTGGAGCTATGTCGGCACCCGAATTCACTGAAGCACAAATCCCTCAACCGCGATTCACTGTCGAGACCGCGAAGGTCCTGGCCGAGGTGGCCCACAATCGGCAGAAGGACAAGCTCAAGCGGCCCTACCGTGACCATGTGATTGCGGTAGGTGATGCCCTGGCAGATTTCGACGACGATATCCGGATTGCCGGTTACCTTCATGACATTGCCGAGGACACTCCCATCACGCGGCAGGCACTGCTGGATATGGGCGTTTCCGAGCGGGCAGCGGACATCATTGAACGCGTCACCAACAGGCTGCACGACAATCCCGATGACTATCAGGCCGGGATGCATTTCATTGCCGAGGACCACGACGCGGCCCTCGTAAAGATCGCGGACAATGCCCACAATTCCCTGCCCGAACGCGTCAGGGCTCTGGCCGCGAAGTGGCCGGAGAAAGCGCCGGTCACCAAGTACCGGGATGCCCGTCCGGTGCTGTATGCCGCCGTCGACGTCGAGGAAGTCCGCAAGATCCTTGCACGGGTTAATCCCTGGCTGCTGAAGGAGTTGGACGACAGGCTCGACGACGAAGACGACACGGACTACGAGAACCTCTCCTACGAAGACGCTCCCGTCGCTGAGCCTGTCCAGGCCCCGGAAGCGGCGGACAGCCGGCCGGACGGAGCCTCTTAGGCTCCTGCTTTCATCTGCTCCAGGGCGGCGTTCATTCGTTCGGTTCCACGCTTCTCATCAATGACAATCGACACGCCCAGCGCCAGCACAACCACCAGCAGGCAGATCGGCACCGAAACCCCGGCGGTGGCAAGTCCCACGCTGCCCGCCAGCGCGGCCACGACGCCGGCCGCCACGGCAATGACGGTCCGGTCCACGCAGATCATGACGCTGAAGAGCCAGGTCAGGGAGACTTTGAACAGCGCCACGGGGACCGCGATGCTGGCCACGGCGGCGCTGATGTGGGCCTCATGGTCGACATAGTAGGCCGCCACGTGCAACCCGGCGCCAGTTGCGGCGATGGCAGCGAAGATGGGCATGTGCGCGTAGCCGAAGAAGAATGACCGGTGGCGCTGGAGATGTAGGGCCGGGCCGGCGGGCAGGATGAAGTAGATCCACCACATACTGAACGCGAGGGCCGTTCCGCCGAATCCCACCATCGCCGCGTCGACGCTCCAGCCATGGTGGGCCACAATGGCGCGTAGGGTTTCGATCGCCCCGATCAGGCATTCGCCAAGGGCGATGATGGCGAGTAGCCCGTAGCGCTCGGCTATGTGGTGCGCGTGCCACGGGGTCCGCATGCTGCGCTCCGCGGCGTAGGGTGTGGCCATTTCCAGGATGAACAGGGGCGCAGCCACGAGGAACGTGGTCAGGATGTCCGCCTCAATGATGAGCACCGCGATCCAGCCGAGCTGCACCACGCCAAGATACGTGGCGTACCGCTGGCAGGTCCGCCGGCGCGCCGGATCTTGCCGTGCCGCGCGCAGCCACTGGAAGACCAAGGCCAGGCGCATGATCACGTAGCCGCCCACCATCACGGCGTTGTCCACATGATCGCCCTCCACGAGCGAGTGGAACATCGGCTCAATGCCCATGGCCAGGATCAGCACCCCGAGAAGCTGGACCATGGTGACCAGCCGGAATACCCAGTCGTCGGTGTCGTAGGCGCTGGCGAACCACGTGAAATTGATCCATGCCCAGATCACGGCGAACATCGCGAAGGAGAATCCGAGCAGCCCGGCGCCGAAGTGGGCCTCCGCAATCTGATGGGCGAACCGGCTGCCGGCCACCCCGAAGGCGATGACAAAGGTCAGGTCGAAAAAGAGTTCCAGCGGGGTGGTGGCCCGGTGCTTCTCATGCGGATCCCGGCCGCCCACGCGGGCCATGGCATGCCGGAGGGGGTTTGCGGACACCGGTCAAAGATTACCGCCAGGGCCGTGGCCGGCTCCATACCGGAGAGGGTTCCGGTTCCTGGAGGGCTGACCCCAGCTGGGCCCACGCAGGCGAGCGATCTGCAGGGAGCAGACCTTCGGGCGGGGTGTCGTCAGATAGTGGAGAGTCAGGTTCTTGGTGGCCCAGCACTTCAAGGATCTCAGGTGGCCAGGTCGGTGGTTCCCAGTCGGGGTGTTCGCTTTGGTAGTGGCGTCCGGTGGGTGAGGTCCAGCCGGGTGGTTCGTTCTTGGTGGCGGTGGTGGGTTTCCAGGCTGTGGTGTGTCCCAGTCTGTGGTGTTTGTGGCAGGGTTGGCCGAGATTTGGGATGCCGGTGGTGCCGCCGTGGGCCCAGGCGAGGAGGTGGTCCGCTTCGTTGTCGAGGGACTGGTTGCTGCAGCCTGGGAAGGGGCATTTTCCGTCGCGTAGTCGTAGCCATTGGCGTTGGGCTTTTGTGAGCCGGTAGCTGTTCCGGCCGATCTCGAGCGGTGCGCCGTCGCGGGGATCGATCAGGACGCGGTGGAAGGATTCGGCACCGTCGGCGATCAGGTGGCGGGCCATGGATGGCGGGATCGGCCCGTATCCGTCGAGCATGG
>NZ_JAMXBG010000037.1:0-7426 GCF_023913835.1 Pseudarthrobacter raffinosi
CATGTGGGAGGCGCCCACCGCAGGCGCCAGACCTGAAGCCCTCCGCCGGGTGAAATATACCTACGCAAATGTCAGCGTCCCGCGGACGCCTATGGATCCCCAAG
Source organism: Pseudarthrobacter raffinosi (assembly GCF_023913835.1). NCBI lineage: Bacteria > Bacillati > Actinomycetota > Actinomycetes > Micrococcales > Micrococcaceae > Pseudarthrobacter > Pseudarthrobacter raffinosi. Next base: position 105 of record NZ_JAMXBG010000037.1, read on the forward strand.
CGGTTCTCTCCCTCGTTCGGGGAGCGTAGCATGCTGGATCGTGGTGCACGTCCGAGCGTAACGATCGTCATTTGTGCTTATACCGAAAGGCGTTGGGACCGGTTGCTGGACGTCATAGAGTCCGTCCGGGCCCAATCAGTTGCACCCCAGGAGGTCCTGGTGGTGATTGACCATAACGCGGACCTCTACGAGCGGCTCACCGAAATTGTAGATGACGTGACGGTGGTGGAGAGCAGCGGTCCACGCGGGTTGTCCGGAGCGCGGAACACCGGCGTCGGACTTGCCGACTCGGACATTGTGGCCTTCCTCGACGACGACGCCGAGGCAGCCCCGGACTGGCTTCAACGGCTGCTTGCCCTTTATGACGATCCTGATGTCCTGGCCGTCGGCGGCCGCGTGGAACCGGTGTGGGAAACGGGCCGTCCGGGCTACTTCGGTGAAGAGCTCGACTGGATCGTAGGATGCAGCCACCGCGGAATGCCCAAGGTGGCCTCCGAGGTCCGGAATGTCATCGGCGCAAACATGTCCTTCAGGCGCGAAGTCCTCCGCCAGGTGGGCGGCTTCAACCTTTCGCTGGGGCGCCAGGGCACCTTGCCCCTTGGCTGTGAGGAGACCGAGATCTGCATCCGTTCGAAGATGGGCTCACCCGGATCGCGGATCGTCTACGAACCCGCGGCTTTGGTCCGCCACCATGTGCCGGCGGACAGGGGGACTTTGCGCTACATGCTGTCGCGTTCCTGGTCCGAAGGTATCTCCAAAGCCCAGGTCAGCCGGGTGGTAGGCCAAAAGCGGGCTCTAGGCCCGGAACGGCGCTACGTCCGGAGCGTACTGCCACGGGCGGTTTTTGCGGGAGTGCGCGATTGGGGCCGGGGCGACAACCCTCAGGGGCTGGGCCGGGCGGGAGCCGTCATCGCAGTCCTGGCTTGGACGGCCGCCGGGTACGTACGCGGACGCCGGATAGCGCACGTGGAGGGCCGCCCGCTGTCCGGGACCGTCATTGCGCGCGCACCGTGGAGCGAGGTCCAGTGAGCGAACGTGTCGATGAACTCCCCCCAGGAGGCGAGCGTGCCGGCCCGCAGGCCCAGACGCAGCAGGGTGAGCATGATGGCATAGTCGCGTCGCCCCTCGCTGCTTCGTCGGTCACACGAGCCCAGGAGCTTCCGGGCGTCATCGACGCTGATCCCGCTTGCCAAGGGGTGAGCGCCGGCGCCCTGTGATGGAAAGGGCCGCCCCGGAGAGATCCCTCTCGATCAGGCCGTCCAGGAAGCAAACGTCCCTGGCACACAAACCGGCCAGGTCGCCACCTGGTGCCCGCCTGGTTAGGAAACGGCTTGCCCGCAACACGTAAGCAGCAGCTGACAGAGAGGTCACCATGCGTATGGTCATCAGAATCCTCACCCCCTTGACGGTGGCTGGACTACTTGTGGGGCTCGCCGCTCCGGTCGCGAGTGCGGCAGTGGCGCAGGTGAGCGCAACGGTCGAAACGGCACCGATACACGGATCAGGGGATGCCGCGGACGACCCGGCCATCTGGATCCATCCCACCGACCCGTCGAAGAGCACCATCATCGGCACGGACAAGAGTACGGATGGGCACGGTCTGGTCGTCTACGACCTGTCTGGACGGGAGTTGTTCTATTATCCCGACGGACGGATGAACAATGTTGATGTCCGCTACAACTTCCCCCTCGGCAGCAGCCGCGTCGGTCTGGTCGGTGCCTCGAACCGCGTACGGAGCCTTGACTTCTACAAGGTCAACGAGTCGGATGGCTCGCTGACGAAGGTCGGCAGCTTCGCGCCCACCGCCAACATCGGCACGCCCCGCGGGTTCTCCTTTTACCACTCCCAGGAGACCGGTAAGTACTTCGCTTATGTCACCGATATCGGCAAGGTTGAGCAGTGGGAACTTGATGGCTCCACCGGGTCAGTTACGGGACGGCTCGTGCGCAGCTGGACGGTGAGCGGTCCCGCCCACACCGAGGGCCTGGTGGCGGATGATGAGATGAAGCGGCTCTACATCGCGCAGGAGGACATCGGTGGGATCTGGCGCTACGGCGCTGAGCCAGGGGATTCGACCGCCGGGACGATAGTTGTCAGCACCACCGAGAACGGCGGCGACATCGTCCAGGACATTAAGGGCATCAGCATCTACTACGGTAGCGGTGGCGCCGGTTACCTGCTGGCCGCGAGCCAGGGCTCCAACCGATTCCACGTTTATGCCCGCGACGACAACCGACCGCTGGGAGCCTTCGCCATCCCGGCCGGGAACGGGATCGATGCTGTGACCGGCATGGACGGGATAGACGTCACGAACTTCGGCGTCGGTGGGCCCTTCCCCCAGGGTTTCTTCGTCACGCAGGACACCGCCAACGACAACGGGCAGCGGCAGAACTTCAAGGCGGTGCCATGGCAGTCCATCGCTGCCGCCTACGCACCGGCTTTACTCGTCGATGCCGCCTATGACCCGCGCAAAATCGCGGCTGGGACCCCCACTCCCGATCCGCCTGACACGACGATCACGAGCAAGCCGGCCAACCCGGCGAGCTCCACGTCGGCTCAGTTCAGCTTCACCTCGGCATCGGCCAGCGCAACCTTCGACTGCTCGCTCGACTCGGCAGCATTCGCCAACTGCATCAGTCCGGTGTCATACACAGGACTGTCCGATGGCGCGCATACCTTCCAGGTTCGTGCCTCTGACCAGAACGGCGCTGATCCGACCCCCGCCAGTTATACGTGGACCGTGGACACGACGCCTCCGGCAGGGGACACGACGCCCCCGGAGACGGCCATCACCTCCGGACCGCCTGCGACGTCGACGTCGACAAGCGCCTCCTTCGCGTTCACCTCAAGTGAAGCCAATTCGACGTTCCAGTGCAGCCTGGACGGTGCGCCGCGCGTCGCCTGCACCTCACCCCAGACCTACACCGGGCTGTCGACCGGATCCCACACTTTCGGTGCCTGGGCCACCGACGCAGCAGGCAACACCGACGCGACAGAAGCGACGCATATCTGGAGCGTCGACCCCAGCGATACGACGGCTCCGACGGTGACGGTTACGTCTCCGGCTGCTGATGCGGCTGGTGTGGCGGTGACGGCGGATGTGACGGGGTCGTTCTCGGAGGCGATGGATGCCTCGACGGTCACGTCGAACACGTTCACGTTGACGGGGCCGACGGGGACGGTGCAGGCAGCGTACAGCAGCGCGGGCAACGTTGCGACGTTGGACCCGACTGCTAATCTGGCGGCGGATACGCCGTACACGGCGACGATCAGGGGCGGCCCCGCTGGGGTGAAGGATGTTGCCGGCAACGCGCTGGCGACGGACAGGACGTGGTCCTTCACCACGGCTCCCGCGGGCGGGACGCCCGAAACGGTCACGCTCACGGCCACCGCTGACAGCTACGTGGCGAGCGGGGCGACAGGGACGAACTTTGGCACAAGTACCATCTTGAGTGTCGACAACAGTCCGGTGGAAGTCACGTACCTGAAGTTCGACCTGTCCGCGTATGCGGGCAGGACCATCGAGAGTGCAACGTTGCAGCTGCGCAGCGCCGGGAGCGGGTCGTCGGGCACGCAGAACATCAAGCTGGTCGCCGATGACAGCTGGACCGAGACTGGGATCACGTACAGCACCCGCCCGGCGCTCGGCACCAGCATCGGCACCCTCGGCCCGACAACCACCAACACCACCTACAACATTCCGCTGACCCTCAGCGGACTGACCGGTGAGCTCGGCCAACAGCTCTCGCTGGGAATGGACTCCACCAGCAGCGACGGCCTGGACCTCAACTCCAAGGAGGCCGGCAGCACCGTCGCACCCAGGCTGGTGCTCACGCTCAGCGGCGGTGGCGGTGGTGGTGATACGACGGCTCCGACCGTGACGGGAACGTCTCCGACTGATGGGGCAACTGGTGTGGCGGCGGCGGCGAATGTGACGGGGTCGTTCTCGGAGGCGATGGATGCCTCGACCGTCACGTCGAACACGTTCACATTGAAGACGGGGACGACGACGGTGCCGGCCGCCGTGACGTACAGCAGCGCGGGCAACGTTGCGACGTTGAACCCGACTGCTGACCTGACGGCAAACACGACGTACACGGCGACAATCAAGGGCGGCTCCAGTGGGGTGAAGGATGTTGCCGGCAACGCGCTGGCGACGGACAAGACCTGGACCTTCACCACGGCTCCCGCGGGCGGAGGCACGCCCGAAACGGTCACGCTCACGGCCACCGCTGACAGCTATGTGACGAGCGGGGCGCCGGGGACGAACAATGGCACAAGTACCTTGCTGGGCGTCGACAACAGCCCGGTGGAAGTCACGTACCTGAAGTTCGACCTGTCCGCGTATGCGGGCAGGACCATCGAGAGTGCAACGTTGCAGCTGCGCAGCGCCGGGAGCGGGTCAACAGGCACGCAGAACATCAAGCTGGTCGCCGATGACAGCTGGACCGAAACTGGGATCACGTACAGCCTCCGCCCGGCGCTCGGCACCAGCATCGGCACGCTCGGCCCGACAACCACCAACACCACCTACAACATTCCGCTGACGGTCAGCGGACTGACCAGTGAGCTCGGCCAACAGCTCTCCCTGGGAATGGACACCAGCAGCGGCGACGGCCTGGACCTCAACTCCAAGGAGGCCGGCAGCACGCTCGCACCCAAGCTCATCCTCACCCTAAGCTAGAGGTACTTTGTTAGGTTGGTGGCGCGTGTTGGCAGTAGGGGCAGCGGGCGAGCTGTCGGATGAGGATCCGTTGGAGTTCTTTGAGGACCCTGTAAAGGCTCAGGCTGCCCCTGCTGCTTTTGGGGTGGCAAGGCGTTTCCTGGTGATGAACAGGTGGGCCGCTGACACGAGGGTGACGTGGTGGTGGAGGCCCGGGAAGGACCGTCCCTCGAAGTGGGAGAGGCCGAGCCCGGTTTTCAGTTCGCGGTAGTCGTGTTCGATGCGCCACCGGATTTTTGTGCCGGCTGGCAGGCCTGACGCGCAGGGCCAGGAAGCGGGATTTCATGGCGGCGGCCCGGTTCCCGCGACCGGTTTTGGTGCCGTGCCGCCAGGTGACCTGTCGCAGTTGTCCTCTCCCGGCGGCCCCTGCGAGTTCGGCCAGGCTGGCCGGGTCCTGTCGGTAGCGGGGCACGCTGGGCCGGCCCTTGGGGCTGGTGCGTTCGGCGAGTTCGGGAATGGCATCGGCCGGGTAGGCGCTGGTGGATGCCTTGACCGCCATCGCCCACGGAATGGACCTCCGGGTCGGCTCGAGCCGGAACAACGCGTTGTCCCCGTACCCGGCGTCGGCGACCGCGACCGGGCATGTGCGTCCCCAATGGGCGAGTTCATTGATCATCTCCAGCGCCAGCTCCCACTTGGGCCGGTTACGCACGTAATCCGGGATCCTCGCCTTCACCCTGCGGGCGGCGACGGCTTCGGCGTGCTCGTTGGTGTCCGCACAAGTGTCGTCCCAGGCCTCGGGCACGAACAAGCGCCAGTTCACCGGGGCCGAGGCCTGGTCGCTGACCATGTGCACGGTCGCGGCAACCTGGCACATGGCTGCCGGCCCTGACGCCTGCGGCTCGGGAAGAACCGGCAGGGGTTTGGGCCTGGGTGCCTCGGCGACGGCTGTGGCGTCCCACGACTGCTGCGGGGTGATGCGCCCGGGCAGTCCCTGGTGCGGTCGCTCGGTGTTGTAGACCAGGTCAAATCGGTCGACCATCTCCTGCAACTCTTGATGTGTTGCCGCGAGGGGTTGCTTGTCCAGCCACCGGAACAGGGTCTGGTGGAAGCGTTCGTTCTTGCCCTGGGTCGTTGGCTTGTACGGTTTTCCGGTGATCGCCTTGACCCCGAGCGAAGTCACGTAGGTGACCAGTTGGCCTTCAACGCCGCGACGTGAGGGATTTAAAGCCGCTCCGTTGTCTGTCAAAAGCCGTTGCGGTACCCCGTGGGCCTCGATGCCCTTTTTCACGACTGCCATGGCCGCTTCGCTGGTTTCGCCGGAGGCCACGTGGGAGGCAACGGCGAGGCGCGAGTGGTCATCCTGCAGCTGGAAGATCACGCATTTACGCCCACCGGTCAGGACATATTCGGTGGCGTCCAGTTGCCAGCAGGCGTTCGGGGCCGGGTAGACGAACCTGCGGTACGAGGCCCGGGGCTTCTTCGCCGGTTCGGACCGGGCCACGTTCCTCTCGCGAAAGATCCGCGCCAGCGAAGCTGGCGAGGGCGCGTGCATCCCCAAGGCAATCATCTTGTCGTGCACGCTGATCGGCCCGTGATCCAGACCGGAGGATTCCAGGGCGGCACGCACCTTCAGCGTGTCTTGCTTGAGGTCCTCGGACAGCCGGGTCGGTGAGGTCTTGGGGCGGCGTGAGCGGGGCTCCAAGACAGCGGCCTGTCCTTCATCCCGCGCCCTGGCCAGGATCGCATAGAACGTCTTGCGAGTGATGCCGTGCTCGGCGCAGAACGTGGTGACGGCACCTCGCGGTGCGTCATCGGGCCACTGGGCGATCGCGAGGCGGATACGGGCGTTGACAGGCGCATTCTTGTTCACCTGTCATTCTTTGCCATCGCACGGGCCTCCACCCAAACCGGTTAGCACCAGGGGAAGTGTCACCACCAAAACCCGCGAAAGTGTCACCGATGTCCTGCGACATAACAGTTGGCGATTAAAAGAGTGGCGATTAAAAGCCCTACGCCGAAAAACCTAACAAAGTACTTCTAGGTCAGGCAGGAAGAGGATGATGCTTTCAGTGCCCGTGTTCTCGCCGCGGCGAGTGCGATCAGCTGAGACTGGATCTTGGTGATGCCGTGATCTCCATGAGCTCGGCGAGTTCGGCGGCTTTGGCCCCGGTCAGGATCAAAGAGGTTCAGCCGTACACGCACGAGGGCGTAGAGCGCGGTGAGCAGCTTCAGCTCCGCGGCGGTGTCGTAGCAGTAGCGGAAGGCGTGCCGGCGGACTACGTCGCCGTTTTTCTGCTCCACGTGGGCGTTGTCGTGGGACCACCATTGTCGGTATCAGATGGGGTGGGGAGCCTGGAATTATCGGCATAACCGGGCTTGAAAAAGGGAGATGTGCATGCGGATGTGCGCAATGACGTTCAACGGGTGACGGATGAATCTACGGTCACCCCGCGGAGCTAAACTCACGTCCTGCGACCTTGGCTAAACATGGCCGGGACCCCATCCTTAAGGATGGAGTCCCGGCCATGTTTAGTCCTCTTCCTGCCTGACCTAGCTCAGGGTGAGGATGAGCTTGGGTGCGAGTGTGCTGCCGGCCTCCTTGGAGTTGAGGTCCAGGCCGTCGCCGCTGCTGGTGTCCATTCCCAGGGAGAGCTGT
>NZ_JAMXBG010000019.1:0-105323 GCF_023913835.1 Pseudarthrobacter raffinosi
GAGAACTACAACCAGGACGCCAAACCATTCACCTGGACCAAATCAGCGGACTATCTCCTGGGCAAGATGAAACGCAAACAAACCATTAACACGGAACACTAGGTCCCGGATGGACGTCCCGCCGCCGCTTACGGTCACCATGTATTTCGTCTTCGCTGCCAGAGTGTTCTGCGGGTCCAGGATCCACTGATTGGTGGTGCCGTTGCGGAAGACGGCAGCCGGGACCAGAGCCCCGGTGGCCGCGTTCTTCACCGTGAACGTGGCGGTGCTGACACCCTGGACCGGCTCACTGAAGGTCACCGACAGGTTGTTGTTCCGCCGGACCAGGAGGGAGTTGCTGCCCGGCGTGAACCCTGTGACCGTGGGCGCCGGGCCGGTGGTGAACGTCCAGCTCGTGCTGGCCAAGGGCGTGCCCGCGGTGTCGCGGATGGCGGTGGCGCCGCCCACCAGCGTCGCCGTGAAGGTGACGTCCGCGGCCAGGTTGGCGGAGGGATCGAGGGTGGCCGTTTTCGTTGTCGCGTCGTAGCTGACCGTTGCCGGGATGGCGGTGCCGGCGGCGTTCCGGAGCACAAATGTTCCGGCACCAACACCCTGGACGGCCTTGCTGAACGTGGCCGTCACGTTGCTGGCCACGGGTACCGCCGTCGACTGTGCTGCGGGTGATTTGGCCGTAACAGTGGGGGCGGGCGCCACGGGTTCCGGTGCCGGTGCGGTTGCCGCCGCGTACAGCAGGCGGTTCGGCGTGCCGGTCCCGGTGCCCGTGATGACTCCGGCGGTGGCGTTCGAGGTCAGCGCCGAAGCAATCTGGGCCGGTGTGAGTGCCGGGTTCTGGGACAGCAGCACCGCCGCGGCGCCTGCCGTGTGGGGCGCTGCCATGGATGTGCCGGACATGGACGCGGTTGCGGTTGTTGAGGTGTACGACGCGGAGACAATGCCGACGCCAGGTGCATACAGATCCACGCAGGAACCGAAGTTGGAGAAGGAAGCCTGGCGGTCGGCGGAATCGCTGGCCGCCACGGTGACCGCTGCGGGGAGCCGCGCCGGCGAGCTCCCGCAGGCGTCCGCGGCGGAGTTGCCGGCGGCAACCACTGCCGTGACGCCGTCGTTGATGACACCCTGGAGCGCGGAATCCACAGCCGCGCTGGCCGCCCCGCCCAGGCTCATGTTCACCACGGCGAGCGTTCCGGCGGCGTGGTTGCCGGCGATCCAGTCCAGGCCGGCCACAACGTCGGAGTTGAAACCGGAGCCGGAGCAGTCCAGGACCCTGACGGGGACGATCGTCGCCGCCTTTGCCACGCCGTAGGTGGTTCCGGCCACCGTTCCGGCCACATGGGTGCCGTGGCCGTTGCAGTCGCCGGCTCCGCGGCCATCGGCCACTGCTGTCCAGCCTGCTGCCACGCGGCCGGCAAACTCTGTGTGCGAGGCGAGCACGCCGGTATCCACCACGTAAGCGCTGACTCCGGCGCCGGCGGCGGTCCACGTGTAGGAACCCGAGAGGGGCAGGGGCCGCTGGTCCACGCGGTCCAACCCCCATGGCGCGGGCTGCTGCGTTGCGGAGAGTGTGATGGGGGCGTCCACCTCCACCGAGGCGACGCCTGCCGAGCGGGACAATGCCGCGGCTTGCGCCGGCGTCGCCGTAACCACAGCGCCTCGCAGGGCGTGCGTAAAGGAACGCCCGACGCCGATGCCCTGCGTTTTCAGGCGCGCCGCCTCGGCCGGGACGTCGGTTTCGGCGGCGTAGCGGACCAGGTAGCGGACGTTTGCGTCGGTGCCGGCGGGGGCAAGGGCCGGCTCAACGGCCCCGGCGGGCAGGCCCGAGGCGGTCAGTGCCACGGCAGAAATCAGCATGGCGGCAGCGGGCAGCACAAAACGGAAGGTGCGCATGGTGGGGTCCTAGCGTGGCGGTCTGGACTGATGCTGGCGGCAACAAATCCCCGCCTATCACCAGATTAGGAGCCCGCCACGCACCGATGCGGCGAATTGAGCCGATCCTGCGCCAACCCTTCGGTGCCTGCGGAATTCTTGAGGGACCACCCTCCAAAGCGGCCTGTTTTCGGGTTCAGTCTTCCGCGATTCAGTCTTCCGTGGGCGTGGTCCTGTTGGAGTGGTAGGTCCGCCACGTGTGTTCAGGCTCGTAGCCCAACAGGCGCCGGGCCTTGTCGATCGACAGCATGGTCTCGTGTTCGCCCAGTTCCTTGGTGACGGTGACGTTGGGGAACACCTCCGCGGCGAGGCTGGCGCTGGAACGCGTCATGACAGTGTCCGCGTTCGCGATGATGAATGCCTGGAACCCGGGCTGGCCGTTTTCCAGCGCACGCGCCACAGCCTGCGCGCCGTCGCGCCCGTCGATGTAGCCCCAGAGGTTCCACTTCCGCGCACAGGCGTCCGAATCGAACGACGGGAACCGTTCGTAGTCCTCAGGATCCATGACGTTGGAGAACCGCAGGCCCGCAATGCTCAGCTCCGGATCCCAGCGCGTCAGCTGGATCGCCATCTGCTCCTCGAGGTGCTTCACGAGTGAGTACGTGCTCTCCGGCCGGGCCGGGTATTCCTCATCCACCGGGATGTAGGGAGGGTCGACGTCGAACGGCAGTCCCAGCACCGTCTCACTGGAGGCGTAAACCACCTTCTTGATGCCGGCCCGGCGCGCCGCCTGGAAGACGTTGTAGGTCGAGAGCATGTTGTTCTCGAAGGTGGCGGCATCCGGGATGATGCCAGGCGCCGGAATGGCTCCCAGATGGACGATTGCGTCGAAGCCGTCATGCCGGTCGTCGAGACCCAGGAACACGTCAAGGACCTGGCCATAGTTGCGCAGGTCCACGATTGCCAACCCGCGGTGCCGCTCCCCCGCCCGGTCCAGGTTCAGCACCTGGTGGCCGTCGTCGGTCAGCCTGCGGACCACATGCCGTCCCAGTTTTCCGCTGCCGCCGGTCACTGCAATTCTCATGGGGACACCCGGGCGGCCAGGAACTTTTCGACGGCGGCAATGGCACTTGTAGTGATGGCACTTGGGTCCCCGCTGCCATCCACCGAAACAACCATGCCCCGGCCGGCGTAGACCGCCACGACCTCGTGGGTTTCGCGGTGGTAGAGGTCAAGCCGGTGCCGGAACACTTCGATGGTGTCGTCCTTCCGGCCTTGTTCCTTGGCCCGCCGCAGCATCCGTTGCTCCAGTTCGGAATCCGGTGCGCGGAGTTCCACCACGGCGTCGAGGCGGTGGCCCTGGGACGCCAGTATGTTGTCCAGTTCCATGATCTGGGGAGCTGTCCTGGGGTATCCGTCCAGCAGGAAACCGGGCTGCAGATCGGCGTCGAGGAGCCGGTCCTTGACCAGGGCGTTGGTGAGATGGTCCGGGACAAAAGCGCCGTCGTCGAGATACTTGGCGGCCTCTACGCCCAGCGGCGTCTCGTGGCTGACGTTGATCCGGAAGATTTCGCCCGTGGATACGTTCGGAATGCTGAAGTGCTTGGCGATATGCACCGCTTGGGTTCCTTTCCCTGAGCCCGGCGGCCCGATGATGAGCAGTCTGGTCATGTTCCTGTCCCTCCACGGCATCCTTGCCGGCTGGTCTCGGGTCCACTGTCGGCAGCGCCAACTTGTGCTTCATTCTGCCCACAAGTCGCAGCACAACACCAGCCTCCGGGAAGGGAGCCGGAGGCTGGCGCTGGATTGGGGGGTCTAGAAGCGGGATTTGGCCAGCGGCACAGCGCCTACAGCTTGGTTTCCGGTCAGGTCGGTAACGCCGGTTGGTGGTGCCACCATTGGCTGGCCCTCTGCGGCCGCGAGCGTCGCCTGACTTCCGCTTGTCAGCTTCCCCAACGTCAGAGTCAGCGTTTTCTCTGTTCCGTTCCATGCAATCGATGAAACATTGCTGCCGCTACCGCCGAAAACAAGAGGTGCAGTGGCGGTGTACACGCCGTCCAAGGACACGCTCCCAATGCGCAGAGGTGAACATCCGGCCGCAGTCACTGTAAGAACCTTCGCAGCGCTGATTTGAATGCTGACTACATCGTTGCCGTTGATCGTGTAGCTCGCCGAATTGTTTTGCCATGCACTACAGATCGACGACGCGTTCATCGTCTCAGAGTAGGTGAGGACTAGTTTGTCTCCTGGATCGGCGATGCCAACCTTGTTCTTGTTCGCATCCGGGCCGTTGCTCAGACTGACCTTCGCTGTCGGAATCAAGTCCTTGGTAGACGTTGCCGTTCTTGGGTCACTGACGTTGCCTGCGGCATCAGTGGCAACTGCCGTGTAAGTAACGATTCCGTCCGTCAGCGTCGAGAGATTGACGCTCGTCGTCTGACTGGAGCCATCCGCCGTCAGCACGTACGAGACCGTCTGCCGTGTAGCAACAGGCAGAGCATCAGTAATAGTGACCGTTACCGATGAACCCGGCTCAGCCGTAACGCTGACCGGAACCTCAGTCACGTTGGCATTATTTACTATTGCCGGAGCGCTGATCAAGGGTGCGTCCGGCTTCGTCGTATCAGCAACGAAGACTCCCACACTGCGGGCAGACTCCGGCCCCGCCCATGAGCCGAGCACAGGTGTAACCGTGTAATACCAGGTTCCGGCAGGCAAGGCAGCTTCGCTGCAGCTCAGCGTGGTGATGGGCGTGGTAACTGTTCCCGCGCAGGTTCCGCCGGCGGCAACCTTGGCGCCGGTCGCCGCCGAGTAGCGCGCAACGGTGTAACCGGAGACAGCCCGGCCCGCCGTCGTCGAGCGAGTCAACCAACCAACGGACGCGGCACCCGCCGAGGCGGATGCTGTGGGCGCAGCCAATTCCTGGAGAGAGTCAGCCTTAGCTCCGACAGAGGTGCTGCTCAGCGTCTGCCAATAGGCGTTGGCCGCCGGGGCGCCCCAGGAAATGACGAGGGCTACAGCCGTAACGCCGGCAATGCGGGCCTGGCGATTCGGGCGGAGCAGTCGTGGCCTGGTTTCGACAGGCTCAACCACCGGCCGCCTGGGAGGGATGAGTCGGCTCATTTCCGTGCCTCCAAAGTGACGGGCAGACTGAACGTGGCGCCCTGGCAGCCTGACAACGACGCCGTGGACATGGCGGCGGCGCCCTGCAGGGTGATGAGCACGGACGAGTTCGCCGGAATACTCACTGTGGGGGCCAGCGGGGCCGCAGGATCAACGAACGTCACTCCGGTGCCAGTGGCGGGGCAGCCGGTGGGGTCGCCGACCGCCGTCGCGGCCCCATCGCCGCGGATGGCGTAGACCCGCACGGCATAACCGTTGGGGTTGTGCGCCCGGACGGCAACATCGGCGGTGCCGCCCGGGGCAAGGGTGTTCTGCGGGCTGTCGCCCGCCACGAGGGCCTCTACGGTGACGGTTGCCATGGTGCCGTTGGTGGCGGCGCCGGATCCGGCACCCACCGTGGCCCAGTAGGCGTACGCTCCGCCCACGCCCGTGGCGAGGCAGAGGGTGACGGTTGCTGCTGCAGTCTTGGCAGCCAGCCGTCGGGAGGTGGTTTTCGTTGTGCGTGTCATGTCAGTTCCCCTCTCCTGCTCCGGAGTAGGAGAGCTGGAGGGTTGCGCCCTTGCAGCCGTCCTGGTTCAGCGCCGTGTCCAGCATGGCGATTTGGGGCCACTGTGCCGAATCCTGGTTGAGCTCCTGGAGCGATTTGGACCCCACAGGAACCGTGAGCGGATAGGCCCCGCTGTAGTTGGTCACCGCGTAGTCCGCCGTTGTACAGGGGAGCCCCGCCGCAACGGCAGCCCGGGTCCGGGTGATCCCGGCAATGGTCACCGACAGGCTGGACAGTGCCAGGCTCTTGTTGTTGGGGTTGGAGAAGGAAAGATTCAGCGCAATCTTGGCGCCCGGCGTGAGCGGCTCACCGAGGTTTCCGGAAATACTGAAGGTTTTTTTGGACGACTGGACGTACAGCTGGACCACGACGCCGGCGGCTTGGCTGGCGCCGGCCGCGGTGGCGATGGTCAGGTCCGCTTTGCCGTCCGGAGTGGTGGCCGACGTCGCCACCGTCAGCGTCACGGTAGCCGTTTTGCCCGACGCGAGCGTCACCGACGCCGGTGCGAAGGCCGCCGTCGTACTGGCCGGCAGGCCCGAAACAGTGGGGGTGACGCTGCCGCTGAATCCGTTGGTGGAGGTCAGGGACACCGAATAGTTGACCGGGTCGCCCCGGTCAACCGTCCGGCTGGAGGGATTCACCTGGATGGTGACGCCCTTTGTGTTGTTGCCCTGGCTCCCGCCCTGGCTGGCCGCGAAGATAGTGCCCGCAGAAACGAGCATCACTACAAGACCCACCAGCAGCACCTTCGCTACGGTGGTGGTTCTTCGCATGACTGTGCGGAAGTACCCAGAATCATTCTGCACGTTCAGCCCTTCTGGCCTGTTCTTAATTGAGTGGGAGGAGGTGGAATTCGCCGGCGGAGAGGTTCTGCTCCTCCCCGCCGGCGAAGACTATTGTTAGAGGCTGCCAACGGTGATGGTGACGATGGCGCCCTTGCAGGCCTCCTGGTCGGTATCGGGAAGATCAGTGAAGTCCAGCCGTCCGGTGCCCACTGTGGTCCCCGACGAGTGGGCTGCCACGAGCGCGTCGTCAGTTACGGCGGTGACGGGGAACCAGACGGCAAGGCAGCCTTCTTTGTCCGTGGTCACGGTAGCGGTCAACTCCCCCACCCTGGTGCTGGTGTTCGGGTCGGCGTTGTCCGCCGTGTACGTCACCGTGCGGAAGTCTCCGGGCGTCAGTCCGCGGTCGAACGCAGCGTGCAGGGTCACCGTGCCGCCGCCTGCCGAGTTGGCAGCGTATCCTGAGCCGTCGCCGGTGGTGGTCCAGTAGGCGTAGGCGGCCCCGCCGCCGCCGGCTACCAGTGCCAGGGCACCGGCTGCTGCCAGGATCTTGTTCTTCTTGGTCATTTTGCGCATGAGAGAGACTCCTTTGGGCTGGGGGTAAAGACAGATGCTGAGACGCACAGCCATCGGGAACCACTAAGGGACCTTGCTTCCGGCTGATCGATGACGCCCATACTTCCCGGCCTCATTGGTCCCAACAACGCGTAGCAGTACTGGACTTTTGCAGACCTCCTCGGCCACGATCTCTTGGATGAGGGGCAGGGTACTCAGTTTTGGTCGACGAGGCGTGAGGTGTCCGATGCGCAAGGACTCTTCGTGCGGGCGCTCGGGAACCCGCCGCATTCCATGTAGTTTCAAGCCCAGAGGCCTCACTGCCGGATCCTCCGGCGGTGCCACCAGCACGGTAAGCAAGTAGTACTTGAGTCCTCCCCGGCCTGGCCGCCTTGTGGAGCTTCCCAAGCTCTGGCCTGTATATACTTCTGGATATCGGTTTAGCAGCAGGCCGTTGGACAGTTCGTCGATCCAGCGACCGTCGCCACCCTTTTGCCACTACGGCAGGGTTATGCGGAGGGTTACCGGTTCGTTTGACCTGAGCGAATGGCACTAAGAACCGTGGCCAGCGAGTCAACAGCAAAAACAGCTACATCAATCACCGACCACCTCCACGAAGAACTCCTCAACAGCTCCGACGTGGAGGAGTTCCTGGATGAGCTTGCCCGGGTGTCGGCCCGCACCCTTTCCGAACCCGGCGACGAAGTGCTGTGCGGCATCACTCTCCTGCGTCAGCGCAAGGCGGCCACCATTGCCAGCAGCGGCGCCGCTGCCCGCGCTGTCAGCCAGATTGAATGTCAGTCCGAGCAAAGCCCGGGCATGGCTGCCTCGCTGGAACAGGTGACGGTCCATGTTCCTGACGTGAAAGACGAAGCGCGCTGGCCCGAATACTGCGAAGCCGTCCTGGACCAAGGCATCCGGTCAGTCCTGGCCATCCCGTTTCGGCTGGAGGGGGAAACCAAAGCCACCCTGCTCCTCTACTCCCACCGGACCTCCCGCTTCGAACGCCGCGTCCTGAAAGCTGCGGAGGATTTCGTCCGCCAGACCTCCCTGGCCCTGCGGCTTGCGGTGCGTTTCGCGCATTACAGCGAGACTGCGGCGCATCTGCGTGCCACCCTCGAATCACGCACGGTGATCGACATGGCGGTGGGCATTATCATGGCCCAGAACCGGTGCAGCCAGCAGGACGCGTTCGAGCTCCTCAAAGCGGCGTCCAGCACCCGTAATTCCAAGCTGCATATCGTCGCCGCGGCCGTGGTGAGTGCGCTGGGCCAGGGGCCGGCCCGGACCCACTACGACGGCTGAACCCGGCCCCACCGCCGGCGGCCAGCGATGTGACGGCTAAGACGACCGGCGGGCGGTTTGCGGAATATGTCATTGTGACGTTTCCACCCCACCGGCCCCGTACACTGGTGGCAAAGCTGGCTGAGGGGCTTTCATGGAAACAAAACGCATCTGTCTTGTCATCGAGGACAACGACGACATCCGCGGTCTCATCACGGTGGTCCTGACCCGCGCAGGCTTTTCCGTGCGTTCGGTGGCCAACGGCGCCGAAGGAATTGCCGCGGCCGCGGAACCCTCGGTTTCTCTGATCACCCTGGACTTAGGCCTGCCGGACATGGACGGGCACGTCGTAGCCCGGGCAATCCGTGCGTTAAGCACCGCTCCCCTGCTGTTCCTCACGGCCAGGTCCGAGGAGGACGACATCCTGGCCGGAATGGCCTCCGGCGCTGCCGCCTACCTGACCAAGCCGTTCCACCCCAAGGAACTGCAGGAGCTCGCACTGCAGCTCTGCCCGGCGGATGCCCCCGCCCGCCAGAAGCCGACGCCAGAAGCCGACGCCACAACGGCAGCCGTAAGCCGCCCGCCTCCGCTACTCCCAGCCCAGCACCGGCAAATCGAAGCGTTAGCTTGGCTGCCTACAAATGAGGCATGACTCCTCTCAAGAACAAACCACGCAAGGGCAGCCGCGTCCGGCGCGCCGTCGTCGCCGGGGCCGTGGCCCTGACGCTTTCGGCAGGCGGTGCCACGACCTGGGCGCTGGACCGTTTTGTGGTCCAGCACGTGGAAATCTCGGACGTCTCCGCGTACCAGGCCAGCCAAGCGGGAACCAGCCAAAGCACGACGGCGGCCACCACCACTGATTCCAGCGCCACCGCCGTCACCACGGACACGTCCTACGCGTCGGACAGCTCGAACATCAGCATCTCCACGGTGACCACCGGCAGCGGCGACAGCACCGTCACCTACTACGTTGCCAACGTCGTGCTTGACGATGCCACCACCCTCCAGTCAGCCTTCGCCAACAACAGCTTCGGCGAGAACATCACCGAAACCACGTCCACCATCGCCGAGGCCAACAACGCGGTCTTCGCCATCAACGGCGACTACTACGGCTTCCGCGACACCGGCATCGTGATCCGCAACGGCGTGGTGTTCCGCGACGACGGCGCCCGCCAGGGCCTGGCCTTCTACCGCGACGGCACCGTCAGGGTCTACGACGAAACGGCCACCACCGCCGAGCAGCTGCTGGCCGACGGCGTCTGGAACACCCTCTCCTTCGGACCGTCCCTGCTGGACAACGGCGAAGTGGCCGGGGGCGTCGAGGACGTGGAGGTGGACACCAACTTCGGCAACCACTCCATCCAGGGCGAACAGCCACGCACCGCCGTCGGCATCACCGACGAGAACCACCTGGTGTTTGTGGTGGTGGACGGCCGCAGCCCCGGTTACAGCTCCGGCGTCACCATGACCGGGCTGGCGGAAATCATGCAGGGCCTTGGCGCCACCACCGCGTACAACCTCGACGGCGGCGGCTCGTCCACCATGTACTTCAACGGCGAACTGGTCAACAACCCGCTGGGCGAAAACAAGGAACGCGGCACCTCCGACATCCTCTACATCGCGCGGTAGGGCCCGCCATGATCATCCTGATCCCGGCCTACGAGCCGGACCAGCAGCTACCGGCCCTGATCCGTTCCATCCGCGACGCCGAGCCGTGGGCCACCGTGGTGGTGGTTGATGACGGCAGCGGGCCGGAGTACAAGGCCGTGTTCGACGGCGTCAAGGCACTCGGGTGCCACGTCATCGGGTATTCCCGCAACCGGGGAAAGGGCTTCGCGCTGAAGACCGGGTTCGGGTTCATCGCCGACCACCTCCCGGACCGGAACGTGGTGTGTGCTGACAGCGACGGCCAGCACACCATCGTGGACATTTTTCGGGTTGCGGCAGCGGTGCAGCCCGGCTCTCCCGCCATGGTGCTGGGGACCCTGAACTTCACCGGCAACGTCCCGGCCCGCAGCAAATTCGGCAACAGCGCCACCCGGCTGCTGTTCAGGCTGGCCACCGGCGAGTGCATTCCCGACACCCAGACAGGCCTCCGCGGCTACCCGGCTGCCATGCTCCCGTGGCTGCGGTCCGTCCGTGGTGAGCGCTATGAATACGAACTGAACCTCCTGCTGGAAGCCAAACAGTCCGGCTATGTGATCACCACCGTGGACATCGCCACGGTCTATCTGGACCATAATTCGGGGTCCCATTTCCGGCCGGTGGCGGACTCGGTCCGCATCTATGCGCCGCTGCTGAAGTTCCTGGCGTCCTCCTTCACCGCGTTTCTCGTGGACACCGTGATGTTCCTGCTCCTGACTCTGGTGACCGACTCCCTACTGCTGGCCGTGGTGGGGGCCCGGGCCGTGAGCTCGACGGTGAACTTCCTGGTCAACCGCGGGGTGGTGTTCCAGCACGGCCGGGACAGGCCCGCGGCCGCTGCCGGCCTGCGCTATTTCAGCCTGGTTCTTGTTCTCCTGGCCGCCAACTACGGCCTCATCTCTGCCCAGGACTCGCTCTCCGTGGCGGCACTTCCGGCGAAGATCCTGGCTGAAATCGCACTCCTGGCCGTCAGTTACGTGGTGCAGCAGCGCTTTCTCTTTTCCCGGCGCACGGCCAGGGGCACCGCACGGGAGGCTGAGGATCAGGCTCTGGACCTGAGCCGCGGCCACCACCCCGGGACGTTGCGCCGGTAGTCGAGGTACTGCGCGCGAGAGGGCAGCAGCCGCGTTGCCTTAGCCGGTGGTGCCCGTCTTCTCGGCATAGGAAGTGGCCTGGTGGCGCACCTGGTCCACGTAGGAATCGGACTGGTTGTAGGAGTAGATGGCCTTAGTCCAGCCGTTCGCGGCGGTGAGGTCGCGGCCATGGGCGCATAAGTAACCGGCCGCGCTGAGGGCGGCGTCGTCGATGTTGAAGGGATCCGCATTTCCATCGCCGTTCCCGTCAAGTCCCGCAAGCTCCCAGGTGGAGGGGATGAACTGCATGGGTCCAACGGCGCGGTCCCAGCGAGCGTCGCCATCTAGGACGCCGTCGTCTGTATCAGCGATGGCTGCAAATCCGTTGCCGTCCAGGCTCGGGCCGACAATTGGTCCACTCGCCTGCCCCGCGGGAGTCAGTCTTCCGCCGCCGTAAGCTCCGTGGGCGGATTCGATGAAGCCGATCGCCGCCACCGTATTCCAGCCGATCCCACACGTCGGAGCGGAATGATTGGCCGCGCTGGCCGCACCCACGTAGGCCCGAAGCGCGCGGGCGGGTATGCCGGTTTGTGCGGCAGCCAGGATGAGCCACTCAGCGTCCGCGTTCCGAGTGATATTCACGGCAGTTGTAAGGCCGGTGGAGGACGTGTCGAATTTCGCCTCCGACCGTGGCGGAGGAGGAAGAGCCCCGCGGGCGGGCGCGCCGGACTGCCCGAGCGCCCAGAACGACACCGCGGTGATTACGCAAATCGCGAACACACAGAAAACCGCAAGGCGTTTGAGTTGGAGCACGGGTTTGATCCTATCGATCGAAATCCGCCAGGAGGAACGGCGGCTGCATGACGCTTGGAAAACAGCAGTGGAGCGCCCAGCCGGCACTCATATTCGGACCTAGGTTCCGTCACAGCACCCGCACAGTATCGCCCGGGATCGTAGAGAACAGCCCACCAACAGATTCCGGAGAATCCCGATGACTTCCCTCATTTTCATCGCCGCAGATCTCGCGGCCATCAGCATCCTCACGTTCGTCCTCTACCTCCGCCGCCACCGCCGCCGCGACCTGGTGGTCTCGTACCTGGGCATGAACGTGGGCGTCCTGGCCGTGGCCACTGCACTGTCCGGCTCCGCGGCCGGGCTTGGCCTGGGACTTGGCCTCTTCGGCGTCCTGTCCATCATCCGGCTCCGCTCCACCGAGCTGGCCCAGCACGAAGTGGCCTACTACTTCTCGGCCCTGGCGCTCGGCCTGATCGCGGGCCTCGGCATCGAGCCCATCTGGCTCACCGCCTCGCTGATGGGCCTGATCCTGCTGGTGATGTTCGTCGGCGACCACCCCCGAGTCCTGCCCGCCCACCGGCACCAGACAGTCATCCTGGACCGGGCACTGGCGGAGGACGGCGAACTGTACGCACGGCTCGAGGAAGTCCTGCAGGGCAAGGTCCACTCCGCCACTGTCCAGGAACTTGACCTGGTCAACGACAAGACCATCGTGGACGTCCGCTACGCCTACAACCCCCGCATCGTCCAGCCGGCAATTCACGCCACCATCTCAGCCATCACGACGGCGGCACCCCGGCACGCAGTACCGGCACCTCCGGTGATGCTCCCGACAGAGGAAACAGCGCCGACGTCGTCCACTCCCGTCCACGCTCCCGTCCATGCTGCCGACCCCGTCCACGCCTCGGCAGGTGCGGCATGAGCGCCCCCGCAGGCGCCGGCGTCGTCAGCAGCCTCAGCGGACTGCCGGCCGTGGGGCTGGACGAACTGAACGCCGAAGCCGCGCTGCAGACCCGGGTGGACCGCAAGTACGTGGTCCCCGAGGCGCTGGCGCAGCAGCTCCTGGCCACGTTCGACGCCGAGGTCCGGGTCCTGGAGATGGACGGCTCCCGCTGCTTCGCCTATGACTCCGTGTACTTCGATACCGCGCAGCTGGACAGCTACCTCCTTGCCGCCCACGGCCGGCGGCGCCGGTACAAGGTCCGCACCAGGACGTATGTGGACAGCGCCATCAGCTTCCTGGAGGTCAAAACCGAAGGCGCCCGCGAAGCCACCGTCAAGGAACGCATCCCCTACGAGCTCACGGACCGCGCCCGGCTGACGGCGGAAGGCCTGGACTACGTCCACGAAACCCTCGCCGCCGCGGTGGGCGGAGCGCCCGCCGGACCCCTCGGACCGGTCCTCGAAACCCGCTACCACCGCACCACGCTCTACCTGCCGGAATCCGGCAGCCGGGCCACCATCGATACGGACGTCACCTGGCAGCGCCCCGGCGAGCAGGCCTGGGTGCTGGACGGCGCCGTGATCCTGGAGACCAAGTCCGGCTCGGCGCCCAGCCCGCTGGACCGGCATCTCTGGGCCCACGGGGTCCGGCCCTCCAGGATCTCCAAGTTCGCCACCGGGATGGCGGCGCTCTGCCCGGACCTCCCGGCCAACCGCTGGAACCGAACGCTCCGCCGCACCATGAGCCTCCGCCCCGCCGCCTGACCCGCCTCCCCCATTTTTTCGAAGGAACACACCATGAACCGCTTCCGCACCGCATTGTCCGTCACCGCCCTCGCCCTCGCCATTGGGCTGGCCGGCTGCTCCGCCGCCGGCACCGCTGCCGGCACCGGCACCAGCACCTCCAAATCGTCCACGACGTCCGGCACCGCACAGGCCGCGGTTTCCCTGGACACCCTCGCCGCCGACACCCACTACGACGCCGACGACCTCACCTGGGATGCGGCCGCCGAAGTAGCCGTGACCCTGGCGGACGGCGCCAGCAGCGTCGCCTCCGGAACGTCGTCGGACGCTGTAATGGTCGACGGCGACACCGTCACCATCAGCGCGGCCGGCACGTACCGCCTGAGCGGGTCGCTGTCCGACGGCCAGGTGGTGGTGGCCGCCGGCGAGGAAGACGTGGTGCGCATCATCCTCGACGGCGCCGACATCTCCAGCTCCACCGGCTCGCCGTTTGTGGTGCAAAGCGCCAACGAGGCCATCGTGTTCCTGGAGGACGGCACAGCCAACTCCCTGAGCGACGCCTCCACGTATGCGGACACCGCCGAGGACGCCCCGAACGCTGCGCTCGACTCGCAGGCGGATCTGACCATCGCCGGCACCGGCTCGCTGAGCGTGGACGGCAACTTCAACGACGGCATCTCCTCCAAGGACGGGCTTGTGCTGGCCTCCGGCAACGTCACCGTGAACGCCACCGACGACGGCATCGTGGGCAAGGACTACGCAGTCCTGCTCGACGGCGCCTACCAGGTCACCGCAGGCGACGACGGTTTCAAGTCGGACAACGAGGAGGACGAAGGCCGCGGCTGGGTCCTCATCAACGGCGGCACCCTGAACGTCAGCGCGGTAGACGACGGCATCAAGGCCTTCAACACGCTCACCATCGCCGCCGGCGTCACCACGGTTGAGGAGTCCGAGGAAGGCCTGGAGGCCCAGCACATCGTGATCTCCGGCGGCACTGCGAACGTCACCGCGAACGACGACGGCGTGAACGCCTCGGGTGGGGCCTCCACCTCTGCCGCCTCCGGAGGCGGGATGGGCGGGGGCGGCGGCGAGATGGCCGTAGGCGACTACACGGTGGACATCACCGGCGGCTCGCTGACCATCAACGCGCAGGGCGACGGCCTGGACTCCAACGGCAACGCCAGCATCTCCGGCGGCACCGTGGTGGTCAACGGCCCCACCAACTCCGGCAACGGGGCGCTGGACGTCAACGGCGAGCTGACCGTCACCGGCGGCACCGTGGCGGCGGCCGGCAGCGTGGGCATGGTGGTCACCCCGGGCACTTCCTCGACGCAGTCCGGCGTGCAGGTCACGCTCGGCTCGACCGTTCCGGCGGGCACCGTAGTGCAGATCGCCGATTCCGCGGGCAACGTGGTCAGTGCGTTCGTGACCACCAAAACCACTGCGTCCTTGGTGTTCTCCTCCGCCGCGATCACTGAGGGCGAGACGTACACCGTCTACACAGGCGGCACGGCCACGGTCAGCGCCGGGGTGGGCGAAGGTTCCCTGGACGGCGCCGATCAGGTGGGCACCGTGACGGCCGGCGGGTACACCGCATCCGAGGGCCTGGGCGGCGGAGGCGGCTTCGGCGCCCGCCACTAACCGCCCCCCACCCCGTTCAGACGCTCTCTCACTTAACGCAGGTTTTTGACCAACGCTCTCTCACTTTTTTCAAGAAAGTGAGCGAGCGTTGCGAATTAAGTGGCGTTAGGTGAGAGAGCGTCCGGGGGTGGGGAGGGGGCCGCGTTTTTTGGGTCCTGTGAGCTTTCCGGTTATCGGCGCATACTTGAACGCACAGGCCACGCCGTGGGAGGACACCATGAAGTTTCTCGGAGCACTGATTGTCATCTGGCTGATCATCGGAGGAATCGCCGCCTGGCAGCGCGGCTATTTCGGCGGGGCTCCAGGGTCCTGCGCCGCGGCGGGAACGGTGGCCGTGACCATCGTCGCCGGGCCCTTGAACTACCTGGGGGTCAACCCGCAGATCAACTGCGAGCTGCCCCAACCCACCCAGTAGCGCCACATCCTTGGTGCCCCGGCGGGCGGTCCCTAGAGTAGGGGATGCCGGGCGCTGGCTTTTGCTTGCGCCCGAAACTGATCCCGAAGCTTCGAAAGGACCTCCGAGATGGCATTCGTCACCGTTGGAACCGAGAACAGCACCGATATCGAGCTCTACTACGAAGACCACGGGAGCGGCCAGCCCGTTGTCCTGATCCACGGCTACCCGCTGGACGGATCCTCCTGGGAAAAGCAGACCACCGCCCTCCTGGAGGCCGGCTACCGCGTGATCACCTACGACCGCCGCGGCTTCGGCAAGTCCAGCAAGACCACCAGCGGCTACGACTACGACACGTTCGCCGCCGACCTCAAAGCCCTCCTGGAATCGCTGGACGTCAACAAGGCCGTGCTGGTGGGCTTCTCCATGGGTACCGGCGAGGTTGCCCGTTACTTGAGCACGTATGGCTCGGTCCGGGTGGCCCGCGCAGTGTTCCTCGGATCGCTGGAACCGTTCGTCCTGAAAACCGAAGACAACCCGGAAGGCGTACCGCAGGACGTTTTTGACGGGCTCACCGAAGCCGTCACCGCGGACCGGTACGCGTTCTTCACGGAATTCTTCAAGAACTTCTACAACTCGGACACGTTCCTGGGCACGCCGCGGCTCAGCCAGGAAGTCCTGGACGCCAGCTGGAAAATCGCCGCAGGAGCCAGCGCCACCGCATCAGTCGCCGCGCAGCCCACCTGGCTGACCGACTTCCGCGGCGACATCCCCCGGATCGATGTCCCCGCGCTGATTGTCCACGGCACCGAGGACAACATCCTCCCCATCGACGTCACCGGCCGCCGGTTCGCCAAGGCCCTGCCGTCGGCGGAGTATGTGGAGATCGACGGCGCCCCGCACGGGCTGCTGTGGACGCATGCCGCGGAAGTCAACGAAGCCCTGCTCGCCT
The DNA here is from genome assembly GCF_023913835.1 of Pseudarthrobacter raffinosi. NCBI lineage: Bacteria > Bacillati > Actinomycetota > Actinomycetes > Micrococcales > Micrococcaceae > Pseudarthrobacter > Pseudarthrobacter raffinosi. Next base: position 16,340 of record NZ_JAMXBG010000019.1, read on the forward strand.
TCCTGAAGAAGCAGACCGGATAACAAAAAAGAATGGAAGGGCCAGGCGATTTCGCCTGGCCCTTCCACTCTCAAAAGGCTTAGTCAGCTCAAGCCCTGGCGGCCTTGCCCGGCAGCGCCAGCTTGAAGACCTTCGCCCAGGACGATCCCACCTGCTTCAGCAGCGGACCTGTGGTGTACTTCAGGCCGTAACGCTGGCAGATCTCGCGGACCCGCGGAGCAACCTCGGCGTACCGGTTGGACGGCAGGTCCGGGAAGAGGTGGTGCTCGATCTGGTGCGACAGGTTCCCGGTCATCAGGTGCATGAACTTGGAACCGGAGATGTTGGCGGAGCCGATCATCTGGCGGACGTACCAGTCACCGCGGGTTTCGCCTTCCACCATTTCCTCGGTGAAGGTGTCAGTGCCTTCCGGGAAGTGGCCGCAGAAGATCACGGCGTGTGCCCACACGTTGCGGACGGCGTTGGCGGTCAGGGTGCCGTAGAGCGCCTGCTTGCCGGAACCGGTCAGCATGGCGACCGCCGGAGTGGCGGCGTAGTCCTTGGTGAACTGGGTGACTACCTTGCGGCCCAGGGCCTTGAGGTCCTTGACGAGCGCTTCCTTGGACTTCTTGCCTGCCTGGTACTCAGCAAGCTCAAGGTCGTAGATGGCGATGCCCCATTCGAAGAGCGGGGAAAGGATGGCGTTGTATAGCGGGTTGCCCAGGTTGTGGGGCTGCCACGGCTGGCTCTCGTCCATGCGCAGGAGGTTGTACCCGACGTCGTTGTCCTTGCCGACGACGTTGGTCCAGCGGTGGTGGAGGTCGTTGTGCGTGTGCTGCCAGGCGCGCGACGGGGTGACGAAGTCCCACTCCCAGGTGGTGGAGTGGATGTCAGGATCCCGCATCCAGTCCCACTGCCCGTGCAGGATGTTGTGGCCGAGTTCCATGTTTTCCAGGATCTTGGCGAAGCTCAGCAGCGTGGTGCCGGTGACCCAGGCTGCCTTGTTCTTGCTGACCAGCAGTGCCGCGCGGCCGGAGATCTCCAGCCCGCGCTGGATCTTGATCATGCGGCGGATGTAGGCGGCGTCGGAGGCGCCGCGCTTGGCCAGGATTTCGTCGCGGATCGCGTCGAGTTCGCGGCCCAGCTCAGCTACCTGTTCGTCGGTAAGATGCGCTGCGGCAGGTGGACGCACCAGGGGGCTGCCGGACTCGGCCAGCGCTCCGGGGCGCGTCTTTGCCGCCCCGGTGGGGGCGGTGCTGCTTGCGGAATCTTTCTTGCTTTCTGAAACTACTGACATGCGGTATTGCTCCTCAGAGTTCGAGGTTGACGGGTCCGGCGGCTGCCGAGACACACGTTTGGATTAGTTGGCCGGGTTCGCCGTGGATCTCGTTGGTGCGAAGGTCACGGACCTGTCCGGCCAGGAGCGGAGTCAGGCAACTGTGGCAGATTCCCATCCGGCAGCCGCTGGGCATCAACACCCCGGCGTCCTCGCCGACGTCGAGCAGCGGGGTGTCGCCGTCGGCGTCAACTTCCCGGTCCGACGCCTCAAAGGTGACCAGGCCGCCGTCGTGCCCTACACCCCCGGCGAAGGTGGTGTTGAACCGCTCAATCATGAGGTTGCCGGGATCGCCGGCGAGCGCAACATCGGTGCCGGGGGCGCCAGCGGTGAGGGACGCCTGCTTCCAGAGGGCCTCGGCGTCGTCGAGGAAACTGTCCGGACCGCAGGCGTAGGCGGCCCTTTCCTTCCAGTCCGGGCAGATCTCATCGAGCTCGGCCGTGTTGGTCAGGTCCATCCGGCCCTGTTCGCCGGTGTACCAGTGGGCCAGCCGGAAGTTGGGGAACTGGTCAGCCAGCTCGGCGAGTTCCTCGCGGAAGAGGCTGTCGCCGGGCGTGCGGGCGGAGTGCACCAGGACGACGTCGGCATCCGGGCGGCGGGGAACAAGGGTGCGGATCATGGACATCACCGGAGTGATGCCGCTGCCGGCGGTGACCATCAGGAGCGGCCTGGGATGCTCGGGCAGGACGAAGTCGCCCTGCGGGGGTGCCAGGAAAAGGACGTCGCCCGGTTTAGTGGTCCGGACCAGGGTTCCGGAAACAGCGCCGACGTCGGTGACGGTGATGGCGGGGTCCTTGCCTGCGGGGGCGCTCAGGGAGTAGGAGCGCCAGTGGCGGACGCCGTCCAGCTCAACGCCGATGCGCGCCCACTGGCCGGCCAGGTGCGAATGCCAGCCGCGGCCGGGACGGAAGAAGATGGTGGCCGACTGCGCCGTTTCCTGGACCACACGGGTCACCACTCCTCGCAGCTGGCGCGCGGAGAAGACAGGGTTGAAGAGCGCCAGAATGTCTTCCGGCGCCAATGGTGTGGTCAGTACGGAAGCCGCCTGTGCCAGCTGACGTAGCCGGATCATGCAGTAAAACCTAAAGCGGCGCGAGCCATATTTCTCTCTCCTGACCGTTCCGCAGTCACGCAGTCATAATGGGGAGCTTAGCCCCCAAAGCCCGCTACAAGCCTAACGGCTGTGGCTAATGGATGGTTCCTTGAGCAATATTAGTAAGGATGCTGACTAATTTCCACTGCAGGTCACGGGAATGGGCCGGACCGATGGCGGGGGGACGGTTGTCAGCGGCTGTCCCGGTCTTCGAATTCCTCGTCCAGGTCCAGGTGCCTGAACTCCGTCTCCGGGTTCGGTTCGCCCTCGGCCACGTACTCATAGTCCAGTTGCCGCTGCACCTGGCTGTCCAGAACCTGCAGCTCCCGGTCCGGGATGCTGGAAAGATCATCCGGGAACTCGTCTTCCGGTGTCAGGTGTAGTTTTTCGGACATGGTGAGCCTCTCTAGGCCGTGAGGAATAACCGGGCCTCAATGGCCCGCACCTTCTCAGGATATTCCCTTCCGGGCGAATCACCCAGCGGAATCGGCTCCGGATCAGGAACGGGCCGGGATTCAGCCGACGGCGGGCGCAATGTACCGGGCGATGTTTCCCAGCATTTTGGCATTGAAGTCAACGCCCAGCTGGTTGGGCACTGTCACCAGCAGCGTGTCCGCGGCCTGGACCGCGGCGTCCGCCGCCAACTGTTCGGCCAGGACATCCGGAGCGCCCGCATAGGTCTTGCCAAAGCGTGCCATAAAGCCGTCAATGACGCCCACCTGATCCCGGCTGTCCCGCAGCGCGCTGCCCGCAAAATATCTGCTGTCCTCGTCGTCCACGATTGGCAGGATGCTCCGGCTGACAGAGACCCGTGGCTGGTGGCTGTGTCCTGCCGCGGCCCAGGCCTCCCGGAAGAGTTGGATTTGCTCCGCCTGCAGCTGGTCGAAGGGGACGCCGGTGTCCTCGGTGAGCAGGGTGGAGCTCATCAGGTTCATGCCCAGGCCGGCGGCCCACACGGCGGTGTTGCGGCTTCCGGCGCCCCACCAGATCCGCTCTGTGAGGCCCGGCGACTGCGGCTGGACCGGCAACAGGCCAATGGCTCCGCCGGCGTAGCGCGGGTCCGCCTCGGCCACGCCGGCGCCGCTGATGGCGTGCCGGAACTGGGCTGTGTGCCGGCGGGCCATGTCTGCGGCGGTCTCCCCTTCGGCCGGTTGGTGGCCGAAGGCGGCGGCCCCGTTCCGGGCGGGCTCGGGTGAACCACGGCTGATACCCAGTTGCAGCCTGCCGCCGCTGATCAGATCCGTGGCCGCGGCTTCCTCGGCCAGGTACAGCGGATTTTCGTACCGCATGTCGATCACGCCGGTGCCGATCTCTATCCGGCTGGTCCGGGCGGCGATGGCTGCCAGCAGAGGGAAGGGGGAGGCCTGCTGACGGGCGAAGTGGTGCACGCGGAAGAATGCGCCGTCGATTCCGAGTTCCTCGGCCGCCACGGCCAGCTCAATGCCCTGGCGCAGGGCCTCGCCGGCGGTTCTGGTGCGGGAGCCCTGGCCGGGGCCCCAGTGGCCGAAAGAGAGGAATCCGAGGCGTTGCATGTATGGCCCAACCTCCCCGCGGCCGGCCGCATTCCCGGCTGGCATGATGAGCCTGTGAGTATTCCTGCTGAAACCGTGGCGATCGCCAAAACCACTGTGCTGTTCGTCCTGGCCGCCGTTGCCGAGATCGGCGGCGCGTGGCTCGTGTGGCAGTCAGTCCGCGAGGGCAAGGACTGGTGGTGGGCAGGGCTGGGTGTGATTGCCCTGGGCCTCTACGGTTTTGTGGCCACCCTGCAGCCGGATGCCCATTTCGGCCGGATCCTTGCCGCTTACGGCGGAGTGTTTGTGGCCGGGTCGCTGGCGTGGGGAATGATCTTCGACGGTTTCCGGCCGGACCGGTGGGACATCGCAGGCTCCGTCATCTGCCTGGTCGGCGTGGCTGTCATCATGTTTGCCCCGCGAAACGCGGGCTGACCCTGGGGACGTGACCTTGTTCGGAAACGCCCAGCGGAGGTAGCCCGTACCCGCGGTTGGGAGCACAATTGATCCATCCTTTGGATGTGGATGGTGATCAGCGATGGCCACAATAATTGTGGTGGGGTCCGCCCTTTTTCTGCTCCTTGGCCTGCTGGTGGTGGTGCTGTGGGGAGGCCGCAGCATCCGTGAGCCATCCGCCTCACGACGCCACCCCTCCACGGGCACCGGCGGGCAAGAGTTCCGGACTGACGTGAAACTGAGCGCGCTGCGCCGGTTCTTCTGGTGGGCCAACGTCGTGTCCTTTTCCGCACTGGTCTCGGCGTTGCTTGCCGCCTGGCCCGGCGGGCGGCTGGTCATGCGCATTTTGGCGGACACATCCCCCGCTTCCGCACAGGGCCGGCTAACGGAGGCCCAGGCATTCGTGGGAATTCCCAGCGTTGGGGGGACCATGGCCCTGCTGTTCTTCGGTGGCCTGCCGGCCGGCTTCCTTGCCGCGATCCTGTTCCCCCAGGTGCGCCGCTGGCTTCCACGCGGACGTCTCGCCGGACCGCTGTTCGGTTTGCTCCTCCTCGTGTGGGTAGGGTCCTTGATGGATCCCCTGCGCGCGGACAACATCGATTTCAACATCGTTGGACCCGGCTGGCTGTCGGTGGCACTGTATGCCGGACTTGCCCTCCTTCACGGCGCCGTCGTCGCTGCGGCGGCGGGTTGGTGGAGTGAGCGCCTTCCGCTGTGGGGCCCCGAAGCGGCTAAATTCTATGTTCCGTTGCTCGCTGGTGCCATCTTGTTTCCACCGTTCGCAGTCCTCGTCGTCATTGGGACCCTCCTCTTGTTCCTCTGGCTGAGCGTCGTTCCGGTTTCCTGGCTGAGATCCGCGCGGCCCCGCCGGACAGTGCCGGCTTGGGTGGGTGCCGGGGCGATAGTGCTGATCAGTGCCGCCGCGCTTCCTGTTTTCATCAGCGCCGTGGTTTCCATCTCGTCCAGGACCGGCTGACGCCAACGGCTAAACTGGCCCCGTGCCCAGCAACCAGACGCCGCCCAACGACCCGATGCCGCCGTCGCGCGGAAAGATGGCCGAACGGCTGCTGCCCGGCGGCACCGAGCCGGACCCGCGCTTTACGCTGGCCAATGAACGAACCTTCCTCGCTTGGATCCGCACGGCGCTGGCGCTTCTGGCCGGCGGCATCGCCATCGAGGCCTTCACCTCGGACCTGTTCCTGGAACCGGTCCGCAAGAGCCTGGCGGTACTGCTCCTGCTCCTGGGCATGCTGCTGAGCGCCGGCGCCGCAGGGCGCTGGATCCGCGTCGAACGGAGCATGCGCAACAAAACTCCACTCCCGCTGCCGCTCATTGTGCCGCTGCTGGCCGGCGCAGGGGCGCTGGCTGCCGCCGTCGTCCTCGTCTTTATCCTCTGGCGTTAGCCAGGTGGTCCACACCAGGCTTCCGGACCCCGGGCCGCACGGGGATCCCGGGCTCCAGCCCGAGCGGACCACGCTGGCGTGGGGCCGGACCATGATGGCGCTGGTGACGGTCAGCGCCATCTTCCTGCGCTGGCTGCCCCACCACGGCTTCCCCATCCTGCTGCTTTTCGCCGTATCCGCGGCCGCAGCGGCGGCCATCTACCTGACTCAGCGCCGGCGGTACGGCGCCAGCGCGCGGGGAATTTCGCGCGAAAGGGTCGACGCCGATACGTCCGCGGTGCTCTGGACCGCCTTTGCGGGTGTTGCGCTGGGAGCACTGGGGATCGGTGTGGTGCTGGCGGGCTGATTCAGCCGCGCTACGTCAGAACATCGGCAGCAGGAAGCCCGCGATCAGCGCCACCGCACCGATTCCGGTGAGCACACGGCCAAGCACGACGGCGGTCCGCCCCACCGCTTCAGGCGCTGCGGTCTGCCACTGCGTGGGGCGCTTGGGGTGGTAGTAGATCGGCAGGGTGTCGCCCACGGCCAGGTCCTTGATGTCGTGGGGTGACATCGGGGCGTGGTGGACCTGGTACTTGCGGTCAAACCAGCGGAAGCCCGTTCCGGTAGCGTCCGCGTAGACCACCGCTTCCGAAACGGTCCAAGGGTGCACAAACCGCCGAAGGATGCCCGAGTAGAAAAGCAGGGCAAGCCCCGGCGGAAGGCACAGCCAGGTCATCATTTCCAGGATGGGACCTGCCATTTCAAGCGCAGTGGGCATAGCAATGATGCTACCGGGAGTTTGCGCCCCCCAGCGTGCCCCTGCCCGGCGGAATCAGCCGATGGGCTCGGCCATCGGCTCCACCACGTACTGGGCATCCACGGTGGATCCTGTCGTGGGGTCTGTCATCTCCACTTTCCAGCTGCGGGCAAACTGGTTCACCCCGCTGGTCATGGCCACCGTGCCGGAAATGAGGACCGTCCCCGGCTCATTCAGGCCGCGCGCGGTCAACACCTCCAGCCAGTAGTCCGGGGGCAGCAGGGCTTCCAGCGAGCTGTCTTGGATCAGCGTGTCCGCGGTATCACCCTGCCCCACCCAGCCCTTCAGCGTGATCTGGTCCAGGTGGTCGCGCACGTCCTCCAGCCGCCACGCCTTGCGGCCCAGGACGTCCGGGCTGGCATTCTTGCTCCAGGCCACCCCATGGACCTCAAGCTCGCGGTCCGTGTGGTCGCACGCGACCGTCAGCAGCACGCCGTCGTCCGTGATGACCAGCGCCCATTCGGCTTCCCCGGAGGTCCGGGCATGCTGCACGCGGACTTCGGAAACCTGCTGCGCCAGGTACGGCGAGATCGGGTAGAGCGCCGGCGTGGTGGCGGGGCCCGGAACGCCAAGCTCGGCCAGTTCGGCAATGTGGGCCTGCACTTCCTCCAGCTCCCGCCCTGCATAACCGGCGTTCAGGAGGTGCTTGACCTGGACTGTCCGGGTGCTGCCGTCGGGAAGTTCGAAGCTCAGAGTCGTCATGTTCTGTCCATCCTTTGCGTGTCCTGCTGGAGAAATTTACAAACTGGAAACCGGAAACGGTGGCCAATGTACATCCAGTATGCGTAATGTATACATTTAACGCCAGCGTGACAGGCGTCACCCGTAAACATCTCGTGGAGGACAACACCCATGGCTAACGTCCCAGTTCCGGCTTCCGGCGCAGCGCCGCGTCCGGACAAGCCGATTCACCCCAAGGGCCTGTACAAGGCCTTCGCTGCCAGCCTCACCGGCACCGCCCTCGAGTGGTATGACTTCGCCGTCTACTCGGCGGCGGCCGCCGTCGTATTTCCCCTCGTGTTCTTCCCTTCATCCGATCCCCTGACGGGCACCATCCTGGCCTTCTCCACCTATGCCGTGGGCTACGTGTCCCGGCCTGTTGGTGGCATCATCTTCGGCCGCCTGGGTGACCGGATCGGACGCAAGAAGGTGCTGGTGACCACCCTGATGATCATCGGCGTGGCCACGGTGCTGATCGGTGTGCTTCCCGGTTACGACAGCATCGGCCTCAGCGCGCCGATCATCCTGGTGCTGCTGCGGTTCGCCCAGGGCGTGGGAGTCGGCGGCGAATGGGGCGGCGCCGTGCTGCTCTCCAGCGAATACGGCGACCCCCACCGGCGCGGCTTCTGGGCGTCTGCAGCCCAGGTGGGCCCGCCCGCCGGCAACCTTATGGCCAACGGCGCCCTGGCTGTCCTGACCCTCGCCCTGACCGAGGAACAGTTCATCGGTTTCGGCTGGCGCATCGCGTTCCTGGTCTCGGCCGTGCTGGTCGGCTTCGGCCTCTGGATCCGCCTGAAACTGGAAGACACCCCCATCTTCAAGGCCATCGAGGCCCACGGCGAACAGCCCAACGCCCCTGTCCGCGAGGTCTTCAGCACGGAACTCCGGCCCCTCATTGCCGCCACGCTGTGCCGGGTGGGCCCGGACGTGCTCTACGCCCTGTTCACCGTTTTCACCCTCACCTACGGCATCCAGACACTCGGCTACGAACGCAGCCAGGTGCTCACGGCAGTCCTGATCGGCTCCGCGTTCCAGCTCTTTATGATCCCGCTGGCCGGCGCTGTGTCCGACCGCTTCAACCGACGCATGGTCTACGGCACCGCGGCTGTGGTGGGCGCCGTGTGGACGTTCGTCTTCTTCGGCGTCCTGGGCGCCGACAACGAGCCGATGCTCATTGCCGGCATTGTGCTGGGCCTCATGGCGCACTCGTTTATGTACGGCCCGCAGGCTGCCTTCATCGTGGAGCAGTTCTCACCGAGGCTCCGGTCCACGGGCAGCTCCCTGGCCTACACCTTCGCCGGTGTGATCGGCGGCGCCATCGCCCCGCTGATGTTCACATTGCTGCTGGCGCAGTTCGGCACCTGGATTCCGGTGGCCATCTACGTGGCAGTCGCTGCAGGCGTCACCGCCGTGGGACTGGCACTCGGCCGCGATTCCAACACCGTGGAGGACGAGGACTACCGCCTGCTGCTGGAAGGTTCCGCGGCAGCGCGGCAGCATTCCACCACCGGCCAAGGCAACTGACAATCCCAGCCAACAAGGGCGGCGCTTAGGTGCGGAGCAGGATATCCCGGGTGACAGCAAGGTGATGGTCAATGGCCTCCTGCGCCTTCACGGCGTCGCCGGACACCAGGGCATCGAGGATGTCCTGGTGTTCGGCGCACACCTGTCCGCGCCGGTCTCCGGTGCGGAACAAGGCCGAAACGCCCACCAGGATTTGCCGGACATGGAGCTTGCTGTACGTTCGGGAGATGAGCTCATTGCCGGCGGCGTCGATCAGAAGCTGATGGAAGAGGGTGTCCAGCCGGATGAACTCCTGCGCAGCCTCCGCATTCAGCTGCTCGGGAAGCTGGGCCTGCAGGTCCAGGGTGTCCTGCATCGTTTTCGCAGGAACGCGGTTCTGTTCGATTACCAGGCGGGCGGCATGGCTTTCCAGCACACCCCGGAGTTCCATCAGTTCCGACATTTCGCGGCCCGTCACCGGCGGAACATAGGCTCCGCGCTGCGGAATCAGTTCCACCAGGCCGTCGGAGACGAGCAGCAGGAGCGCCTCCCGGACCGGAGTTCGCGAGACGCCGATCTCGGCGGCCAGCTCCTGCTCGTTCAGGAACTTCCCCTGCACCTCCGGGTCAACCAGGATGTTTTCGCGCAGGTACGCGTACGCCTTCTCGCGGCCGGACGCCGCCGTCCCCGAACTTTTTCGCATACATTATGTATACAACAAATTGGAGTAATTTCATGCGTTTAGCAGTGGCCCAAATCATCACCGGAGCCGATCTGTCCGCCAACCTGGAGCTCATCCGAGACTACGCCACGCGGGCCAAAGCCGCCGGATCGGAGCTCGTGGTGTTCCCGGAAGCCGCCATGCGCGCCTTCGGCAACAGCCTGAAGGACATTGCCGAGCCGCTGGACGGGCCGTGGGCCGCCGCCGTCCGCAGCATTGCCCAAGAGCTGGACATCACGGTGGTGGCTGGTATGTTCACGCCGGGCGACGGCGGCCGCGTGCGGAACACCCTGCTGGTCACCGGCCCCGGCGTCGAGACCTCCTACGACAAAATCCACCTCTTTGATGCATTCGGATTCGCCGAGTCCGATACCGTGGACGCCGGAACAGCCCCCGTGACCTTCGAAGTGGACGGCACCACGTTCGGCCTGGCCACCTGCTACGACGTGCGGTTCCCGGCACTGTTTACGGCCAATGCCAAAGCCGGCGCCCAGGTCAACATCGTCTGCGCCTCGTGGGGTGCCGGCGAGGGCAAGGCTGAACAGTGGGACCTCCTGGTCCGTGCCCGCGCGCTGGACAGCACCACCTTCGTGGTGGCCTGCGGACAGGGCGACCCGGCAAGCGTCGGCATCGCCTCCGCCGGCAAGGCTCCCACCGGCGTCGGCCACAGCGCCGTCATCTCTCCCCTGGGTGCTGCCCTGGTGGCCCTCGGCGGAGAACCGGAACTCGCCGTCGTCGACATTGACCCGGCCGTCATTGCCGAGGTCCGCGGCCAACTGCCCGTCCTGGTCAACGCCCGGACCTTCTGACCCGGCGGGGCCAGCCCCGCGGATTCTCCCCGCGGGGGCTGGCCGCCACGGCGGTGAGCCGCCGTTCACTTTCAGGAAACGTTGCCCTTTCAGCGTCCGACGGCGGCTTCTCACCACGTCCGCGGACCGGCGCCCGCCGTCGCTGGCATCGGAGTCTCAGAGCTTCCCGTCCCGGCGCCGTTCAACAGGTCCCGTTTACACGCCGGAAACATCACCGTCATGCGATCTTCACGTAAGCTGCCGGGCCGTAACATATCCGCAACTTAGCGAAGCGCAAACGGAAACACGCGGCGACAAATATTGATCGGGGGGATTACGCGGGCCAGGTAGGAAAGTCCCCGTACTCAGGATCAATGGAAGGGACCCACCGGTGGAGATCACTGCGCAACACGTCTGGATGATGATCGCGGCGGCAATGGTGCTGCTTATGACACCTGGGCTCGGTCTCTTCTATGGCGGCATGACGCGCGCCAAGGCAGCGCTGAACATGATCATGATGAGCTTCATCTCCGCCGGCATCGTGGGAGTTGTGTGGGTCCTATGGGGATACTCGATGACCACCGGCGAGGGAATCCTGGGCATCTTTGGCAACCCCTTCGCCAACTTCGGGCTGCAGAACCTCATGGGCTCCCCTGACCTCATCAAAGCAGGCTTCAGCGCTACCTTCGCCATCATCACGGTGGCCCTCATCAGCGGGGCCATCGCCGACCGCGCCAAGTTCAGCGCCTGGGCAGTGTTCGTGCCGCTGTGGGTCACGCTGGTTTATTGCCCCTTGGCCTACATGATCTGGGGCGGCGGGCTTATGAGCACCGGCGGAGCCATCACCGAGGCGTTCGGCCAGGTCATCGACTTCGCCGGCGGTGCAGTGGTGGAAATCAGCTCCGGGACGGCCGCCCTGGTCCTGGCGTTGGTGGTTGGCCAGCGCCACGGCTTCGCCAAGGATCCCAGCCACCGCCCGCACAATGTCCCCTTCATCATGCTGGGTGCGGCCATCCTGTGGTTCGGCTGGTTCGGGTTCAATGGCGGTGCCGCCACCACCGCGGAGCAGGCCGGCCTGATCTGGATCAACACCCTGGTCACCCCGGCCGCGGCCATGCTCAGCTGGCTGCTGGCGGAGAAGATCCGCCACGGCCATCCCACGTCCCTGGGCGCAGCCTCCGGTGTTGTTGCCGGCCTGGTGGCCATCACACCGTCCTGCGCCAACATCAGCCCAGTGGCCGCCATCGGCCTGGGCCTGGTGGCCGGTGCGGCCTGCTGCGTGTTTGTTGACCTGAAGTACCGGTTCGGGCTGGACGACTCCCTGGACGTGGTTGGAGTCCACCTCGGCGCCGGGCTCATCGGCACACTCGCCCTGGGCTTCGTCGCACTCCCCGTGGACGGCCAGGGCGGCGGCCTCTTCTACGGCGGCGGTCTCCAGCAACTGACGGCACAGACCGTGGCGGTGGTGGTCACCGTAGTGCTCTCCGGCGGTGTGACCCTGGTGATCGGCCGGGCCATCAACAGGACCATCGGGTTCCGGGTGAGCCACGAGTCCGAGATGGCAGGGGTGGATCTCTCCGAGCATGCCGAGACCGCCTACGCCTTCGGCGGGCTGGGTAGCCACTTCAACCCGCTGGGCCGCGGCGTCACGGCACCTGCTGCCGCTCCCGCCAAGGAAGACACCTTCGCCTGAGGCCACAGGGTTCAAAAGCGCTCAGTCGGCCAGGATCCGGTAGAGCGCGCGGCGGGTTTCGTCGAGCTTTTCCACCGCAGCATTGCGCTGTTCTTCCGTAGCGGCCGTGCGGAACTGATGAATGACCCCCATCAGCTTGCCCACACTCTGGTGGAAGGCGGGTCCGGATCCTTCCGCATCGCTGTTCCACGCGTTCTCCAGTTCCTCCGCATGCTCGGCCACGTAGGCCTTGCCGGCGTCGGTGAGGGTGAAGTCGGTCCGCCGGCCCTCGCTGAGGGGCGCAATGAGGTCCTCGTCCACCAACTGCTGGAGTGTGGGGTAGATCGACCCGGGGCTGGGCCGCCATGCGCCGGATGTTTTCTCCGCGATGGTCTTGATCAGCCCATAACCGTTGGACGGGGCCTCGGCCAGCAGTGACAGGATGGCCCACCGGACGTCCCCCCTGCTTGCCCGCCGGGGACCGGGCCCAAAGCCGGGACCGAACCCTCCGCCAGGTCCAAAACCGGGACCAAATCCGCCCCTTGGGCCAAAGCCCGGGCCAAACCCTCCCCCGCGGTGCCCGTGCGGTCCGCGGCGGCCCCTGCCGCGCTCAAACCGTCCGCGCTCGAACTGTTCCCGCCCGAACGGCGGTTCCAAAAACTTGTCGTCGTGAATGCCTTTCATGGTGGCATCGTCCCTTCGCTGTCTTCTTGAATGCTCTGGCCTTTGTTGATGGTTATCGGTCAACTACTCACCGACACTTAACGATATATCGGTATGTATCGCGTGACAAGACCAGAACACGACTATAGGGACGGAAAATACCGGCTTGGCATCAGTTGGTCCAGGATGTGGATGCAACAGGTGCAGCGGCGTATCCTGTTCACACGTCGCGAGCTTGAGGGCTGAACAATGGCGCAGCAAAAGAAACGCAGGCACCGGTTGGCCTCCACCCTGGGGAGGGTCATCGGATTCTTTGCGGCGAGCGCCATGTGCGGCGTCCTGGCCGCAAGCCTGGTGGTCCCCGCTGTTGCGACTGTCGGTTACGGAGTCAGCACCTCCATCAGCTACTTTGAAAATCTCCCCACGGAACTGATCGTCGCGCCGCCGTCGCAATCCACCAAAGTCCTCACCTCCGACGGCCAGCCGATCGCCACGTTCTATGCCGAGAACCGGATCAAGATCCCCCTGGACCGGATATCCCCCTATGTCCGGGATGCCATCGTGGCCATCGAGGACAGCCGCTTTTATGAGCACCCCGGCATCGACACGCAAGGGATCCTCCGTGCCGCGATCTTCAACCTGACGAATGCGGGCAGGCAGGGCGCCTCCACTATTACCCAGCAGTACGTCACCAACGTGATCAACGAGTCCTTCGTGTCCCAGGACAAGACCGACGAGGTGATCCTCAGCGGCCAGAAGAGCATTGGGGACAAGCTCCGGGAGATGAAGCTGGCCATCGCGCTGGAGAAGAAGTTCAGCAAGGACCAGATCCTCGAGGGCTACCTGAACATCGTGTTCTTCAACCGCGAGGCATACGGAATCGAGGCGGCGGCACGGTATTTCTTCAGCACCACGGCCATGGATCTCACACTGCCGCAAGCCGCCCTGCTGGCCGGGCTGGTCAACAGCCCCAGTTACTACAACCCCGCGGTCAATCCGGAGCAGGCCACAAGCCGCCGGAACCAGGTTCTTGCCGAGATGCTGGCCACAGGCAAGATCACCCAGGCGGACCACGACGCCGCCGCGGCCACGCCCATCGAGCTCAAGCTCAGCCCGGGGAAGCAGGGCTGCGCCCACGCCCAGATGGCACCCTACTTCTGCGACTACATTTCGCGCCTGATCCTGAACAACCCGGCCTACGGCATTACCCTGATCGAGCGCGAGCGGAAGCTGTACAGGGGCGGGCTCACCATCGTCACTACGCTGGACAGCCGGCTCCAGGCGGCGGCCCAGGCGCAGGTGGACGCCACCGCCGGGGCGAATCCCGACCGCTGGGGCGCGTCGCTGGTGTCGATCCAGCCGGGCACCGGGAAAATCCTGGCCATGGCGCAGAACACGGTGTTCCTGCCGGCCGAGGGCAGGTTCGATACGCAACTGAACTTCAACGTGGACTCCCGCGATCCGCAAGGCAATGACCTCAACGGGGCGGGCGGTTTCCAGCCAGGCTCCACCATGAAGCCCTTCACATTCGCCGAGTGGCTGAACGAGGGCAAGCCGCTGACGGGCATGGTGGACGCCTCCCGCCGGGTGTATCCGCTCGGCTTCCCGTGGCGCTCCAGCTGCGGAAAGGTACTCGGCGCCTACAGCACGGCGCAGAACAACCCTGAGCTGGGCGCCGCCGATGACCTGCAGAACGCCGACGAGGGCTACTACCGCGCCATGCCCGTGAACTACGGGCTGTACAACTCAATCAACACGGCCACCTTCGCCTCGGCCACCCAGCTCGATTTCTGCGGCATCCAAAAGATGGTGGACACCGTGGGGCTGCACAGCGGACTCGATGGCGCCCAGATCAACATGCATCAGCTTGGCAATCTCCTCGGGGCAATCGGCGTGGCGCCGGTCCATCTGGCCAATGGTTTCGCCACCTTCGCCAACGACGGCCGGTACTGCTCCCCCATCGCCGTGCTTGAGGTGACGGATGTGTCGGGCGGGAAACTCCCGGGCCAGACCAGCGAGTGCCGCGACGCCGTCAAACCGGAGGTTGCCCGGGGCGTCAACGCAGTCCTCCAGGACGTATTGAAGGTCGGCTCCGGTGTGTGGATTAACCCCAAAATCCATACGCTGATGCCCATTGCCGCCAAGACCGGCACCTCGAACAACAACGGCTCCACCTGGGTGGTGGGCTACACCTCGGGGCTGGCCACAGCGTCCTTCTTCGGCGATGCATTGGAAGGCCAAAACCGCCCCGGCCAGAACGTCACCGTCAACGGCCAGTTCTACCCGCGCCTTGACGGCTACATGATCGCCGGGCCGCAGTGGGTCAACTACATGCTCCAGGCCGCCCCTCTCTACCCGGCGAACCCGTTCCCGGCGCCGCCGGCATCCATGGTGGCTCCGCCGAAGCCGACCCCTGCCCCGGCCGCGCCGAGGCCTGCTCCCGCCCCTGCGCCAGCCCCAGCCCCAGCACCCGCTCCAGCGCCGGCTCCCCCGCCAGCTCCCGCACCCGAGCCACCTCCTGCCCCTGAACCCGCACCCGCCCCGCCTGCTCCGCCAGCACCGCCAGCACCGCCAGCACCGCCCCAGCTTCCGGACCCTCCGCCTGCGAACGGCTTCCCGGGAGGCAGGCGCTGAGATCCGACGACGGCGGGAGGCGCCGCCGTCGTCCGTTGCCCCCCGTCCGCTCAGCTACTCTCGCCCGCTCAGCTATGTGGTGCCGCGCCAGAGCCGCTGCCACCAGGAGCGCTGCGGCTCCGGTTCAGGCAGGGCGTCCTGTGCGCGGGCGGCACGGCGTTCGTGCCAGCGCGCCACCTCGGCGTCGACGTCCCGCGTTTTGGTGACGACGGGCGGGCCGCCCTGGAGCTGGCGGCGGGCGTCGATCACCCGGGCGTTGAAGTCAGCGAGGATGTCCCGGACCTGCTTTTCGGTGAACTGGGCATCAAGGCGGCCGTCCAGTTCGGCGTCTTCGGTGCGGAGCAGGATGGCTTTGGGGCCCAGCCCGCTGATGTTCTCGCGCTGGATCAGGCCCTTCACCCACCAGTCAGGATCGTAGGCCTCCCCCAGCCCGGGGATGGGCTTGCCGGCGTATTTGAGGTTGTCGAATTTGCCCTGTGCCATGGCGTCCCGGATCAGATACTCCGCCCGCTGGGCATCGTCCACCTTCTTGCGCTTGCCCCGGCCCTTCGCCTCCGCAGCCTCGAGTTCGGCCTCTTCTTCAGCGCTGATCCCCGCACCGCGGTAGGAGCGCACTTCTGCGGCCCGTTCCAGCCGGCGCTTGAAATACCCCGCCCCGCCGCTCATAGAATGCCACCGCCTCCGTGCCTGAATCGGGTCTTTTTTCCAGTATTCAAGCGTCCGCATCTGATTTCAACGGTGCCAATGGCAGCCGCTTGGAAGCTCAGGGGAACCCTACGGACGGCAGCTCCGCGGTTGAGACCACAACGGCGCCGCTCGCCGTCGAATCCGAGTTCAGCATCCAGCCCATCCGCTTGGCGCTGCTCAGGATCACGACGCTCTCCACGAGCTCGATCTGCGGGATGCGTTGCTGGAGGGCCAATTCGGCGTTCATCACATCGGCCAGCGAATTCAGCCACATGAGGATCACAAAATTTGTGCCTCCGGTGGTGGACGCGCTGAACCGGACAGTGCGGAGGCTGCGGAGTTCAGCGGCCGCGGCCTCGTGCTGGCCCGGCGGCACGTTGGCGAACCACTGGCAGCTCACCGGGTAGCCGGAGAGATTCTGGGCAATTTCACAACGGAAGGACAGCAGCCCGCTGGATACCACCCTGTTGAGCTGCCGCTGGACCGTCGCCGGGCTCCGGCCCAGGCTGCGCGCGATGTCCGCTGCGCTCGCTCGCGCGTCCCGCGCCAGGAACGGGATCAGATCCAGGTGGCTGGGCGGCAGTGGCGCCCCGGGTCTCGAGGCTGCCGAACCGGTGACTTCAGGACTGGCAACGGCCGAAAGCGCATTCTGCTTCGCCTTGTCCAAGGTATTGAGCCGCCACGCATGGCCAGCGGAGTGCAGACGGGTACCCAGCGAGGTCCGGTACTTCACCAACCCGCGGATCTCCTTGAACCGCGGAAGGACATGATCCGTGAACCGGGCCAAGGTGGGCGCTATGACCGTCAGCATGAGGTCCCTGTTGCTTGCCGCCTCTTCCACTGTGACCACCTCAGGGATGGCGGCGAGCGCCGCGGTCACCGCCGCGCGCAACCGCATTTCGCAATCCACGCTCACCAGTGCCAGGCACATCTTTTTGGGATCGCCGATCAGGTGGGCCGTCGTCCAGGCCGCCCCCGACAATCTCAGCCTGTCCCAGCGCGCAGCCAGCGTTGTGGCGTGCACTCCCAGCACATTGGCTGCATCCGACCAGCTGATCCGCGGCGCGACCTGCAGCACGTTGATCAGGGCAAGGTCTTCCTCGCTGAGTACCACTTCGCACGCTTCTATCTCTGGTGAATGAATCCTGCCGTATCCATCGTACTTTTGATTTTTTTCAGCTATTTCCCAGCCTGTGAACCACATCACCACACAATGGGATCAGGTCGCTGACCAAACGTTCAGAAATTAGGAGAGTAGATGTCAATCACCACCGATGCGAAGGATCTGCAGGCCGACCTTGGCCGGCTGCGTCACGAGCTGCATCAGGAACCGGAGATCGGCCTGGACCTCCCCCGGACCCAGGAAAAAGTCCTCAAGGCGCTCGACGGCCTGCCGTTCGAAATCACCCTGGGCAAGAGCACGACGTCGGTCACGGCCGTCTTGCGCGGCACCGCGCCGCACGCATCGGCAACGAAACCAGCGGTCCTCCTGCGGGCCGACATGGACGGCCTCCCCGTCCAGGAACGCACCGGCGTCCAGTTCGCGTCCAAGATCGACGGCGCCATGCACGCGTGCGGCCACGACCTCCACACCGCCATGCTCGCCGGAGCAGCCACGCTTCTGGCCGAGCGCCGGGACCAGCTGGCCGGCGACGTCGTGCTGATGTTCCAGCCGGGCGAGGAAGGCTTTGACGGGGCGGGCCACATGATCCGCGAAGGCGTGCTGGACGCGGCCGGGCGCCGGGTTGACGCCGCCTATGGGATGCACGTGTTTTCCGCCTTGGAGCCGCATGGCCGGTTCTGCACCAAACCGGGCGTGATGCTGAGCGCCTCGGACGCCCTCACCGTCACGGTTCTGGGCGCCGGCGGCCACGGCTCGGCCCCGCACGCGGCCAAGGACCCCGTCACGGCGGCCGCAGAAATGGTGACAGCCCTGCAGGTCATGATCACCCGCCAGTTCAACATGTTCGATCCCGTGGTCCTGACGGTGGGCGTCCTCCAGGCAGGCACGAAGCGCAACATCATTCCGGAATCGGCGCGCATCGAAGCCACCATCCGAACCTTCTCGGATGCCTCCCGGGAGCGGATGATGACCGCCGCTCCCACGCTGCTGAAGGGCATCGCCGCTGCCCACGGCCTTGAGGTGGACGTCGACTACCGTCACGAGTACCCCCTCACCGTCAACGACGACGACGAAACGCGCACCGCGGAGAAGACCATCGAAAACCTCTTTGGACACTCGCGCCTCACCCGCTGGGCCACCCCGCTCAGTGGATCCGAGGATTTTTCGAGGGTGCTGGCGGAAGTACCCGGGACGTTTATCGGGCTCAGCGCCGTCGCCCCCGGCGCCGACCACACCACCACCGCTTTCAACCACTCCCCATACGCCGCCTTTGACGACGGCGTCCTGTCCGACGGAACTGCTCTTTACACCGAGTTGGCCGTCTCCCGCATCGCAGCCTTGGCTTCGGCCCACTAAAACCCTCAAATCCTGGAGTACACAATGACCACAACTGCAGGCGTCCCAGCAGACGTCCAGGTTCACAAGTCCCACCTGCGCACCCTCGTCGGCACCGGCATCGGCAACGCCGTCGAGTGGTATGACTGGGCCATCTACGCAACCTTCGCGCCTTTTATCGCGAGCGCCCTGTTCAGCAAGGAGGATCCGACGTCGGCCTTCCTCGCCACGCTGGCGATCTTCGCCGTCGGCTTTGTCGCCCGCCCATTCGGCGGCTTCGTGTTCGGCTGGATCGGTGACCGGATCGGCCGCAAGACGTCCATGACGTTCGCCGTCGGGCTCGCTGCTCTGGGCAGCCTGCTGATCGGTATCGCACCGACCTTCGAAGCCGTCGGGGCCTTTGCCTCAGTCATGCTGCTGGTGGCCCGCCTGATCCAAGGCCTTGCCCACGGCGGCGAGCTGCCGTCGTCGCAGACATACCTCTCCGAAATGGCACCAAGGGAAAAGCGCGGCTTCTGGGCAACGCTCATCTACACCTCCGGCACCGTCGGTATCCTGGCCGGAACCATCCTTGGCGCCACCTTGTCCAACGTCCTGAGCAAGGCTGACATGGGCGCCTGGGGCTGGCGGATCCCGTTCATCATCGGCGGCATCATGGGCCTGTACGCCCTGATCATGAGGGCGCGACTGAAGGAAACCGCGGTCTTCGAGGCAGAATCGCCCAAGGAAAAGCACGAGCCGATGTGGCCGCAGATCTACCGGCACCGCAAGCAGGCCCTGCAGGTTATCGGACTGACCGTCGGCCTGACCGTGGCTTACTACATCTGGGGTATCGTGACGCCCAGCTACGCCGCGTCTGTGCTGAAGATGGACCGCGGAGAGACCCTTTGGGCCAGCGTTATAGCCAATGTACTGTTCATCGCCGCACTTCCGTTCTGGGGCAAGCTGTCGGACCGCATTGGACGCAAGCCCGTCATGATCATGAGCGCCGCCGGCGCCGCGCTGTTCCATTTCCCCATGACCTGGCTGCTGAAGGACTCCCCGTGGCAGCTCACGGTCACCATGTCCGTCATGCTGTTCTTCATCGCAGGAGCGGCCGCGATCGTACCGGCCGTGTACGCCGAGCTGTTCCCCACCAAAATCCGCACCGTTGGTGTGGGCGTCCCCTATTCCATCGCGGTTGCAGCCTTCGGTGGAACGGCACCGTACCTGCAGGCCTGGCTCGGCTCGATTGGGCAAGCCAACCTCTTCAACGTCTATGCGGTACTTCTGCTGGCCGTCAGCATCGCGGTTGTGTTCACCATCCCGGAAACGAAGGGCAAGGACCTGACGCACTGATCTGTTCCAGCCCGGCAAAGCTCCATGGTTGCCACTGTCAGGGCGGCCACAACGACACAAGAGACGCCGACGGCGGGAGGTCCCGCCGTCGGCGTCTTTTGTGTGGGGCGCGTGCCCCGGCGAGGAGACTCAGCCCAGGTGGATGGGCTGGTCCTCGTCGCTGCCGCTGAACGTTTCCCTGGTGATGGTGATCAGCAGGAGTGCGAGCGGCGCGATCAGGATGGCCACGCCGGCGGCCCAGAGGAAGACCGACGAGTAGCCGGCGGAAAGCGCAACCATCTGGCTGCCACCGGCAGCGCCGGCGGCCGCGGTTGCTGCGGCGGCGATGGTGCTGAAGAGGGCGATGCCGAGTGAGCCGCCGATCTGCTGCGAGGCGTTGACCAACGCACTGGCCACGCCGGCGTCATCCTTGTCCACACTGAACAGGGCCAGATTCTGCATGGGCACAAACACCATGCCCAGGCCGATGCCCATCAGGATGAGCGCCGGCAGCATGTTGACCGCATAGGTCCCCTCGGCAGTGACCTGGGTCAGCCAGAGCATGGCCGCCGCCATAAAGGCAGGCCCGACGGCGGTGGGGATTTTCGCACCCAGCTTAGGCAGGTTTTTGGCCACCAGGGCCGCGGTGACGATGAGGACCACCGTCATGGGCAGGGATGCGATCCCGGCGATGAACGGCGCGAAGCCCAGCACGATCTGGATGTAGAAGTTGATGAACAGGATGCCGCCGATGAGAACCGCACCGGAGAGGAACGCCGCCAGGAAGGCCGCCGCCCGGTTGCGTTCCGTCGCCACACGCAGGGGAAGGAGCGGGTGCTTGACCTTCTTTTCGACGGCGACAAACAGCACCAGCAGCACCACACCGGCAAAGATGAAGCCCCGTGCCTCCGGCGCGCCCCAGCCATGCTCGGCATTGGTGAAGCCGTACACCAGAGATCCCAGGCCAAGGGCTGCCAGGACGACACCGGGCCAGTCGTACTTGGCAGGGCCTGCCGCTTTGCTCTCGCGGACCATGTATATCACGCCGACCAGGGCAATGATGGCGATGGGCACGTTCACAAAGAACGTCCAGCGCCATGACATGTAGTCCGTGAGGAACCCGCCCAACAGGACGCCCACCGCCGCACCAACGCCGCTGATGGATCCGAAGATGGCGAAGGCCGTACCGCGGTCCTTGCCGCCGGGGAAGGAAACAGTCAGCAGCGCCAGTGCCGCCGGAGCCAACAGGGCAGCGAAGAGACCCTGCAGCGCACGTGCGCCGATCAGTTCCCAGGCTTCCTGCGCGATGCCGCCGGCCAGCGACGCAATGGCAAAGCCTGCGGCCGCGACGATGAAGGTCCGCTTGCGCCCCCAGAAGTCCGCGACACGTCCGCCGAGCAGCAGGAAGGCGCCGAACACGAGGGCGTAGGCCGTGACCACCCACGACCGCGTGGTGTCGCTGACGCCCATTTCGATCTGCAGGCGCGGCAGCGCCAGGTTCACGATGGTGCCGTCAAGCACCACCATGAACTGTGCCAGGGCCAGGAAGACCAGAGCCCCCCACTGGCCTCTTGGCCTGCCCTCCTGTTTTGCGTCTGGTTCCGCCGTCTGTGTTGCCGCGCCCATTTTTCACCCTTCAAAGTCCTAATACTTATATAAGTATAAGTACTTTCAGGGCGCAGAAAAGACCCGCTTGAGGTGATGTCCGCTACTCGGGCTCGGCGAGGAAGCCGGCAAGACGCTCCAGTGCCGGCAGGCTTGCGGCAAGCTGCTCCCGCTCCGCCGGCAGCAGCCGCGACCCGGCGGATTCCAGCGCCTCTGCCCACGCCGACTCCAGGACGGCCCTGATGCGCTGCGCCTCGGGCGTGGGATGAAGCACCACATACCTCTTGTCGGCCACGTCCCGCGTGCGCGTCACCAGGCCCAGGGCAACGAGCTCCCGCAGTTGCGCGCTCACATTGCTGAGCTGCCTGCCGAGACGGGCGGCCACTTCGGCCACCGTAATGCCGGGGTGGCGTTCGATGACCCGGATGATGTCCAGCAGTCCGCTGGAGAGAGGGAGGACGCCGGTGCCGTCGTGGGATTTCCGGTGCACTTCGAACGAGATGTCGAGGATGGCCACCGCCAGATCCCGGGTCTTGTCGGCATCCGGTTGCTGTTCAGTGCTGCTGAGGCTTGCCATCCTCCAAGCATAGGGGCGATGCGGGACTGCCCTTCAGGGCTACTCCGCGGGCAGGAAGCAGCCATGTCCGGGGCTTAACAAATAACAATGCGCGCTCCCACAAGGTAAGTCTGGTGGGAGCGCGCACTACCCACTACCCTAAGGACTCCCATGGACTCTCACGCTGCCAGCGAGGACGCCAGGCCCCTCACCCTTTTCTGCGCCTTTGCGCTCAAGCAGGCAGTCCAGGACGTCATCCTTCCGGCATACATTCAGGCCGGCGGGACGCCTGTAGAGGCGGTCTTCGAGCCCACCTTCCGCTTGCTGACGCGGATCGAATCCGGGGCCCGGCCCGACGTCATGGCAGGCATCACCGGATCACTCGCGGACCTCGTCAAAGCCAACATCCTGACGGACCCCAGGCCTGTCGCCCGGACCGGTATCGGTGTGGCAGTTCCGCCGGACGCGCAGATTCCAGACATCAGCACCGTGGAGGCCTTCATCGCCGCCGTGACATCGGCCCGCTCCGTGGCCTATTCCCGGAGCGGCCCCAGCGGCATCTATTTCGCCGGCTTGCTGGAACGGCTGGGGATTGCGGAGCAGGTCAAGGCCCGGGCCACCGTCATTGATGCTGGGCCCACGGCCGTGGCGCTGCTGGACGGCCGGGCCGACATTGCGATCCATCAACTGAGCGAACTGGTCCTCGTTCCGGAGGCGGCAATCGTTGGCCCCCTGCCCGCGGCGGTCCAGGAGTACACGGATTTCTCCACGGCGCTGGGCAGCGAAGCGTTCCGCGTGGCAGGCGCCACGGCGCTCCGCGACTTCCTGCACAGCCCCGGGGCCCTCGCGGCCTATTCGACCAACGTGCTGGAACCCGCCTAGAGCATCAGTACCCCGACGCAAAGGGGAGAGTCTGCCGGCGGGACGTCCCGCCGTCATGCTCTTTCCTCTTGCGTGAAAACCGTCAGCGTTACTCAGGCGCGGGCGTGCTCCGCGAGCAGGGCGTCGATCTGGCCAGCAGCCTCCCGCATGCCCTCTTCCATGCCCATCTGGACCATCTGTTCCATCTGCTCTTCGGACTCGAAGGTGGACAGGACGGTCATCCGGGTGCGGCCGCCGAGGTCTTCGAGGTCAACGGCGGCATGGGTGACTCCCATGGCCTCGTTAGGGGCGCCGTCGTCATCGGCGAAGCCGTCGTCGAACTCGAGCTTGCGCGGCGCCTCGATGGCGGTGAAGCGCCACCAGCCGCCGGCCTTCTCCCCCTCGGGGCCGGTCATGTAATAGCCGGCCTTCCCGCCGGGCTGGAAGTCGAACGCCTCAAACGTCGCCGGCCAGGTGGGCGGACCCCACCAGCGCTCCAACTGGCGCGGGTCTTCCCAGATCTGCCAGACCTGCTCGACGCCGGCGTCGAACTCGGCCACGAGGGTGAAGCTGAGCGCTTCGAGATTCTTGGTGGAACTGATAACAGGCATTACAAAACCTTCCTATCCTTCAGCCAGAATGTCCGCGATTCGCCCGGCACGCTGCCGCCAGATCGCCTCATACTCGTCGAGCAGCCGGCGGGCCTTCTGCAGTCCTTCGTGGTTACCCCGCACAATCTGCTCCCTTCCGCGCTTCTCCTTTGTTACCAGGGAAGCCCGCTCCAGCACCGCCACATGCTTCTGGACGGCGGCGAAACTCATGTCGTAGAGGGCGGCGAGGCCGGAGACGGAATACTCCCCCACCGTCACCCGCCGGACAATGTCCCGCCGCGTGGCGTCCGCGAGCGCCTGGAACAGGCGGTCCACGTCCGCGTCTCTGAGCTGATCTACAACCATTTGGTTGTACGATACTCCCGGGGCGGCAGGGTGTCAAGGCTTGAATGCGTTCCGCGAGGTGGCATTTAACGGCAGTTCCGCCGGTCACTATTGCCGCGAAATGCCATCTCGAAGGGACCCTGACGGAGACCTCCGATGCCTCCGGGTTTGACGCGGGTACCCGCCATTGTCCACAGTGGGTCAGTGCCTGACACTGTCCCCAACGAAGCGCAAGGTCCGGCAGTCCCGGACGGGCCGTCCCGACGCCGGCAGGTTGCCGCCATGGTCGGCTTCCTCGCGCTTTCCTGGGCCGTGTCGTTCTTGGGGTCCCTCCCGATCCGAACGGCTGCCGGCGGCTGGTACGCCCTGGCGGACAAGGCCCCCTGGACGCCTCCCGGGCTGATGTTCACGTCGGTCTGGCTGGTCCTGTACGCGGCAATGGCCGTGGCGGCCTGGCTGGTGTGGCGGCAGCGGCGCCTCCCGCGCCGCCGCGCGCTCAGGCTCTACGGACTCCAGTTGGCCCTGAACCTGCTCTGGCCCTTGACCTTCTTCGGCCTGTATCCCCTGCTGGGGACCGCGGCGCTCTGGCTGGCCCTGGCCGTCCTCGCCGCCCTCATCCTCACAGCAGCCCTGACAGTTCTGCGCTTCGGACCCATCAGCCCAACGGCCGGACTGCTGATGCTGCCGAACGTCTCGTGGCTGGTATTTTCGGCGTCCCTGAACCTTTACGCCGCCGTCAGTAACTAAAGCCGGCGCGAGCGTGTAATCGCTCACACTTTCGCCATTTCTGTTGCAAATGTCGGCGGCAAGCATGAACCATGAGATCGGGACCCCGTTCCCGCACTACCAAGATCAGCAATCCTCACCGACGAGGATGCGGCCCCCTCAAGGACGACGCGGAGCCGTTAACTGCATGAGCGAAAGTACTGACAATGACGTTTGAAAACACTGACTCCATCACGCTGAAAATCTGGGACCGGTCTGCGATTGAGCACACCCTGGAGAGCATTGTGCACGACCTCTCGGTCAAGGCGAACACCACCAAATGCCGCATTGCGGTCCAGTGCAGCGGCCCCAACACTTTCACGGTCAGCGTCCGTG
The DNA here is from genome assembly GCF_023913835.1 of Pseudarthrobacter raffinosi. Taxonomy (NCBI): domain Bacteria; kingdom Bacillati; phylum Actinomycetota; class Actinomycetes; order Micrococcales; family Micrococcaceae; genus Pseudarthrobacter; species Pseudarthrobacter raffinosi. The sequence continues at coordinate 41,138 of NZ_JAMXBG010000019.1, forward strand.
GCCAGGAACGCCAGCTCGCCACCGTCTGATCGGTTCACGGCTAAAACTGAAGCGGACGACGGCGGGAGGTTCCCGGCGTCGTCCGCTTTCGTTTTGCTTCCGGGCTGACAGCCTTACGCGGTGGCCTGGCGGCTCACCATCTCGTTGATCCAGATCGGCGCGAACGGTGACGTGCAGTTCGGGGGCGTCGGGTAGTCCTTGAGGACCTCAAGCCGTTCGCCGATATCGAGCGCCCGGGCCCGGTGCTCGGGATGCTCGATCCCAATGAAGGCCAGCGTGTGGTTCATGGCCCAGTGCAGCCGGTCCGGGGCGTCCTTCATCTGGGCCTCGATGATGTCCAGCATCCCAGGGAGGTCGAGCCCTGCGGGCGTATTCGCCACCCGTTCGCTGGTCAGGGCCCAGCCGGCGCTGGCGACCACCGGATCCGGATCAGCCATCCAGGCCACGCGCAGGTCCTCCGCGTGCGGGCTCTTCTTCACGACGTAATTCACGAGCCAGTCGTGCACTTTGGGGGCGCGCGCCTCGCGGAGCATGGTGTCCAGTTCGTCGCGTTCGAAGGCCTTTGGCCGGCAGATCAGCAGGGCCACCAACCTGGCCGGAGTGTCGTTCGTGGACCAGAGCTCGCGCGCGAGTTCCTGCTGGGTCTTCAGCCGCTTCGCGACCGCGCGCAGCTTGGACAGGTTCACGCCGTGGTCGTCGCCGCGCTTCTCGTTCGCCTCGCGCATCTTCGGGTCCTCAAGCACGGCCAGCTCGGCCATCACTTCGCCCAGCAGCCCGGCCGTTATCGTCTCCGACATTGTCACCCTTTCGGTCACCCTTTTGTCGGTTCCAGCCTACGGCTGCCGGCGGGCAAGAGTCCCGTCCATCGCGGAGGTCATGAGCGGTCCGGTGCGTCGGCCTCGCCGAGAAGCCTACGCTCGGACGGTTCCCGCAAAATGCTTTGAGGAACCGCTGGATTCGCGTGGGATGAGTGTTGGCATAGCCCGGCGTATGCGGGGTTCCTTGCTTGGGTTGACGATCAGGTCTATGGCGGTCCCCGCAATCTGGTCGAGGGGGACGCGGACAGACGACAGGGGCGTGGGGAGCATCGCTGAGAGCGGAATGTCGTTGTAGCCGACCAGCGCAAGGTCTTCTCCGACGGTGATGCGGAACCGGTGGGCGGCCGCCATGATACCCATGGCGATGTTGTCGTTTGCAGCGAACACTGCAGTTGGCCGCTTCCTGCCCTTTACTGACAGCAGCGATTCACCTGCCGAGTATCCATTTTCGATGCCGTAGCCGGCGGCAACCAGCCATTCGTCCCGCTCCTCGATGCGCGCTTCCTGCATCGCTCTCCTGGCACCGGCCAGGCGGGCGATGCCTGTGGAGGTGAAGGAGGGGCCGGTGACGACGGCTATGTCGCGGTGGCCCAGATCAATGAGGTGCCGTACCGCCAGATAGCCGCCCACTTCATCGTCCCCGAGTGCGGAAGGGCTTTCGCCGTCGGTGCGCAAGATCAGGGCATGCGCAACGCCGCGTTTGCGCAGCAGGCGGGGAAGCTCATCATCGAGCCGCGCAGTGGCCAGGATGAGGCCGTCGACGTTCCGGTCCAGAAGCGTTTCCGCGGCTCGGCGTTCGTCGTCCGGATCGTCCCCGCTGGTGGCGACCATGGCGAAGTAGCCGCGGTCCGCTGCGGCGCGCTCCAACTCTTCGAACATCAGCGCCATGACGGTGTCGCTCAGCCGGGGAACAAGTACGCCGAGGGTGCGGGTTTCACCCCGGCGCAGGTTGGAGGCGAAGGAGTTCCGGCGGTAGCCCAACTCCTGGGCGACCTTCCGGACGTGGGCAGCCGCAGCCGACTTTGATGCAGTTCCCCGCTCATCCAGCGCCCGGCTGGCGGTGGAGAGACTCACCCCGCTGGCCGCAGCAACGTCCCTGAGCGTGACATTCGTGCCTGGGACAGCCGGTTCCATGCGAATTCTCCTGTTCGGGATGGTGTTACTAGACACTCTATTTCCTTCCGGGTCTGAACTTTCCCCTTGACAGTGAGGTGAACCACACCGCAGAATGAAAACGTTCCCGCAAACGTTCTCACATTCTAGCGGGACTACCGATCCAACCGACAGAGGAAGCTCTCATGACCATCGATCTCCGCGGGCTCGTTCCCGCACCTATAACCCCGTTCAACCGTGACGGCAGTGTCGACGTAGACGCAATCCACCGCCTCGGTGGCTGGCTGGCCAGCGTCGAAGGCGTCAAGGGCCTCGTCGTTCTCGGCCATGCTGGTGAAGGAACCTTCCTGACCCAGGACGAGCAGGCGCTGGTCATCCGGGAATTCAAGAACGCCGTCAACGGCGAAATCCCGATCATCGCCGGCATCACCGGTGAGGGAAACACCGTCGCTGCCCTCGAGGCCAAGCGTGCCGTCGAAGCCGGCGCCTCCGCAGGGCTCGTTTACCCTTCGCACGGCTGGCTCCGCTTCGGCTACCAGAAGGGCGCACCGCAGACCCGCTACAAGGAAATCTACGAAACCTCGGGCCTGCCGCTGATTCTCTTCCAGTACCCGGACGCCACCAAAGCAACCTACGACTTGGAGACCCAGCTGGAGATCGCCGGCATGGAAGGCGTGTTCGCCACCAAGAACGGTGTCCGGAACATGAAGCGCTGGGACACCGAAATCCCGGTCCTGCGCGAAACCTACCCGGACCTGCAGATCCTCACCTGCCACGACGAGTACCTGCTGCACACCATGTTCGACGTGGACGGCGCCCTGGTCGGCTACGGCGGACTCGCTCCCGAACCGCTGGTGGAACTCATCGCCGCCGGCAAGGCCAAGGACTACGCCGCGGCCCGCGCCATCCACGACCGCCTGCTGCCGGTGACCAAGAACGTCTACCACCGCGGATCCCACATGGAAGGCACCGTCGCCCTCAAGGAAGGCCTCGTCGCCCGCGGCATCCTCGAACACGCCACCGTGCGCCCGCCGCTGCTTCCCCTGGCCGAAGGAGCCGGCGACGAAATCGCACTGGCCCTGAAGTCCGCTGACCTTGGCAGCGTCACCGTTCCCGCCTGATCTCCGGATCCCTCAGGGTGGCGGGCACAGCCCGCCACCCTGACCCCCTAATGCTTTATTCTCCAATTAGGTCAACGACGACCACAGCAAAGCCGCTGTAGAAGGAGGACTCGCAATGCGCGAGCCGAACAAGACCATCGCCTCCCCGCACGCCCACCGAGGACAAATGGTCAACACCGATAGCAGCCCGGCCCAGGCCGCACCGGCCAAACGCCGGACATTCCTCGGCTACCTCGCCCTCATGGGCCCGGCCTTCGTCGTCGGAGCGTGGCAGTTCGGACCCGGCAACCTCACCACCGCCGTGCAGGCCGGCAGCCGGTTCGACTACACCCTAGTCTGGGTCATCGCTGTCTCCACCATCCTCATGATCTTCTTCACCGACATGAGCGTCCGCCTCGGCATCGCGACCCCCGCCTCCCTGATCACCTCTATCAAAGACCACCTCGGCAAATGGGTCGGAGTGCTGGCAGGATTCGGCGTCTTTGGAATCACGCTCATGTTCTCCGTCGGCAACGCTGTCGGCTCCGGCCTGGGACTCTCACTGATTTTCGGCGGCTCCCCGGTGCTGTGGACCGTGGTCTGCACCGCCGCCGTCGGCTTCGTCCTGGCCTTCCGCAACGTATACGGAATCGTGGAAAAAGCCCTTCTGGTCATCGTCGTCCTCATGGGCCTGGCTTTCATTGCCAGCACCGTGGTAGCCCAGCCCGACTGGTACCGGTCCATGGAAGGCCTGATTCCAAGCCTGCCGCCAGGAAGTGAAATCCTCGTCGTCGCCCTGGTCGGCACCAACTTCTCCATCAACGCCGCCTTCTACACCTCATACGGCATCAAGGAACACCGCCGCTCCCGCGCCGACTACCGCGACATCACCCTCGTGGACACCATCCCCGGCATCGTCGCCCCCGGCATCATGACCGCCCTCGTCATCATGGTCGCCGCGGCCGTGCTCGGCAAAACCGGCGCCGAAGCAGGGACCATTAACGCCCTCGCCTCCGTCTTCACGCCCCTGGCAGGTCCCATCGGCGCGATGGTGTTCGCCCTCGGCCTCTCCGGAGCAGCCTTCTCATCCATGATTGCCAACGCCACCGCCGGCGGCACCATGCTCTCCGACGCCCTCGGTCGCGGAGCCCAGGCAGGATCAGCCACCGCCCGCATCTTCACAGGAGTCATCCTGGCCTTCGGCCTGGTCATCACCCTCTCGTTTCAGGCCTCACCCGTAGGCCTGATCGTCATCGCCCAATCCCTCACCGTGCTCATCGCCCCACTGCTCGGGGTACTGATCGTCATCATGGCCAACAAAACCTCCATTATGGGAGACCTCCGCAACAGGTGGTGGCACAACCTCCTCGGCGCCATCGGACTCATAACCATCATCGCCTCCTCCATCAGACTGATCACCACACTGATCGGCTGAAACCTGCCAAGAGTCGGAACGTAGAAGCGGACGACGCCGGGACCTCCCGACGTCGTCCGCTTTCGTTAGTTAGGTAGTGGTTGCCTTCGGGACACAGGCCACCTGCGGGAGGTCGACGAATTCTGTCCCCGGCACCGCGAGCTCCTCGGCCCATTGCTGCCTTGTCCACTCGAGCCGATCCGTCCAGTGCCATGGCCCGCCGACCAGGCCATAGAGGAACCGGGCATACTCCGGCGTGACCCCAACAGCCCGGTCCAGACGTGCGTCATCCGGCAAAGGGCGGGCCGTCCAGGCAGGCGGCTGAAGCATCTGGAGCGTTGTGGTTGTGACCTTCAAAGACATCCAAACCCTCGATATCGATCCTCCGTCAATCCTATTCGAGACCTCGTTGAACAAGAACGTCGGTTCCACGGCGGCCAGACGCCGAAAGTAGGCGCCCTACTCTTCGCCGGTGTCCCGCGCTTCCAGGTGCTTCGCCATGGCTTCGCAGGCCTGGTTCCAGCGGGCAGTGAGGGCCTGCCGGTTCAACGGTTCGAACATGCTGTTGAGGACTTTCTCCACTGCGTCGTATGCGGCGTCCCGAACGCGTTCCTGCGCCGCTTGGCTGTAATAGTTCATGACAGGGGTTCGTTACGGGGACGCCGAAAGATGGCGTGTCACGGCTACCATCAATGTGCCAGGCACCGAAGGTGAGGAAGAACGACGGCGGGACTTCCCGCCGTCGTCCGCTATCCGCACTCAGCCCAAGTTCGCAGTGCCGATCTCACGGTTCACGGCCGGCATGATTTCGGTGGCCAGCAGCTCGATGGAACGGGCCGTTTCAGCGAACGGCAGGCCGCCGAGGCCGATCTGTGCCATATACCGGCTGTTGCCCAGGGTTTCGTGGATCCCGAGGAGTTTCTCGGTGACCTGCTGCGGGCTTCCCACCAGCAGTCCGCCGCCCGGCTCGGCCCAGTCGTCAAAAGTGGAACGCGGAAAATGGTCTACGGCGCGCGGCATGTTCTGTTCGAAATAGGCCCGGCAATGCGGATAGAAGGTGTCCCGTGCATGCTGTGATGTGGGCGCCGTGTAGAAGTGCCCACCCACGCCGATGGGCAGGCTTGCTCCATCGTGGCCCGCCTCGTCGGCACTGTGGCGGTAGAGCTCCGCAAGCCGGCGGAACCGCTCAGGCCCGGACAGCAGCGCGATGAACAGCGGCAGCCCAAGCCTTCCCGCCCGGGCGAAGCTGGCCGGCGTCCCGCCCACGCCCACCCAGACGGGAAGCCTTTCCTGCACAGGGCGGGGCGCGATGTCCATGCCCGGAATGCTCTGCGTAAGGTTTCCCGTCCAGTCCAGGGTGGCCTTGTCCCGCAGCTCTAGGAGCATGCGCAGCTTCTCGTCGAACAGGCCGTCGTAGTCCTCGGTGTTGTGGCCGAACAGCGGGTAGGACTCAATGAACGCCCCGCGGCCAGCGATGATTTCGGCGCGGCCGTCACTGATCAGGTCAAGCGTGGCGAACTGCTCGAACAGCCGCACCGGGTCCTGCGTGGACAGCACCGTGACTGCGGTGCTGAGCCGGAGGTTGGTGGTTTCCCGGGCGATGGCCGCCAGCACGATTTCGGGGGCGGACAGGGCAAAGTCGCGCCGGTGGTGCTCGCCCAGGCCCAGGAATTTTAGGCCCGCCTGGTCCGCCAGTTTGGCCAGCTCGATGACCTCTTTCAGCCGCTGCTGGGGTGACAGCGCGTTGCCGGTGCTGATGTTGCGGGAAAGCTCGCCGAAGGTAAAGATGCCAAAGTCCATGTTTGGTTGAACATTCAATCTTCTGGATTCATTCCGGAGGTGGGAGGACGACGGCGGGAGGTGCCGCCGTCGTCCGCTCATCTTTGGTACTAGCCGCTGAAGGCGACCTTTTCCCAGGACAGGATGTCAGCGCCCTTGGCGCCGTTTCCGGCCACGGTGAACCTGACGTAATTTGTGGCGTTGTTGGAGCCGTCGACGGTGATGCGCTGCAGGTCGTCGGCGGCGGTCTGGCCGTAAACCGTCAGCCACGGTGAGCCCTCGGCCAGGGGCTGGTTCTCGGCGTAGACGTGGCTGTCACCGTTGAGGAGATAGACCGGGCCGTCAAAGCGGTTGGTTTCCTCGACGATGGTCCGGACGATCTCGCGGAAGCCGGAGACTGCTTCCGGGTTGGCCAGGGCGGCGTCGAGCAGGGCGGGATCGAACATGTCAGCCTGGGTCATCAGGACCACTGCCCGATCGTTGCGGCGCGTGGCGTCACTGAAGGTCTCGCGCAGCTGCGCCAGGACGGCCTGGGTCCGGTGCTCCACTTCAGCCAACTGCTCGGGGGTAGCGGCAATTTCGCCCAGGCCGGTCCACGGCTGGAGCGAGTTGTTGCTGCCCTGGACGTTGACCACGGAGAAGGCCACGCGGTTCTGCGTGAAGCGGACGTCTTCGGGCAGGCCCAACTTCTCCTGGGTCTTGACGGGCATCGTGGCACCCAGGGTCTTGCCAGGTTCGTTGAAGAAGACTTCGCGCAGCTTGTCCAGGCGTTCCAACGGGTTGTAGGCGCCATTATTGGTCCGGTGGCAGTCCACCCATTCGTTGTCGCCGGGCGTGAAAATCAGCGGGTGCTCGAAGGTGTCGAACTCGGCGCGGATGTGCTGGAAGTATTCATCCGAACAGACGGAAGAGCCGTTCTTGATGTCACCGACGTGGGTGACAAACTTCAGCGCGCTGTCGGCATTGATGTCCTGGATGCGCGCCGGAAACTTCGCGATTTCGGCAGCGCCGTAGGGGATGTCGCCAATGACGCCGAAGCTGAACGCCTGCTGGCTGTCGGCCGCATCGTCGGCGGCAGCGGCGGGCTGGATCCCGGTGCCAACACTGGCTGCGATGAGGGCCACTGCGGCGGCGGTGGTGAAACTGTTCAGGCGCATGGGGATTTCCTAACTCGGGTTTCTGCGGTGATTCCGCCCGCGAAGCGTGCAAGCGGGGGCGTGAAAAGACTTCCCGACGCGGAATAACGTGCAGCAGCCCTGCGGTTTCGGCGCAATGAACAGCGAGTGGCCCAGTGAGCAAAACGGACGACGGCGGGAGGTCCCGCCGTCGTCCGCTTCAGTTCTTGCTCGCTACTCGGAGCGCAGCACCGCTGCCACCGGCAAGCGGCGCGCACGGCGGGCCGGGACAAGCGCGCCCAGGAACGTTACGGCGAGGGCTCCGGCCACGATCAGGACAACACTCCTGACGTCGAGAATCCCGACGTCCACGACGAACCCGGAGACTGCTCCGATGCCGTCGTTGATGACTTTCTCCTGCATCCACAGGCCCAGGGGTATCCCCACGGCGGTGGCCGCCACGGTAAGTATTCCTGCAAAGGTGAAGACCATGCCGGTGATCTGTGCCCCGGTCATGCCAAGCGTCTTGAGGATAGCGGTGTCGCGCAGCCGTTCCCGCATGGCCAGCAGCGTCGTGTTGAACGTTCCCACCACGGCCAACAAAACGATCACCGCCGAAAAACCGCCGATGGTGCGGTCGATCGGTGTCATGTCTGCTTCGTAGCCGAGGAAGGTCGCCAGCATCAAATCGCCTGCCTGGGCGTTGAGTGAATCCACGAACTCCTGATGGCTCACGCTTTCCTTCAGCCGGAGGAGATGCGTATCAGGCTGCATGTGGGGTGTCGCGGCGGCAAGGGTGCTCCAGGCGACGCGAAACCCGCGGACTTCGATATCGTTCATCAGGCCCACCACCGTAAGCCTCATCTCCGTGCCGCTGACAGTTCCCCTCACGGTGTCGCCCAGCTTTATACCGAGCTCCTTGGCGGTGAAGGCGTTCATGACGGCCTCCCCCGGTGCGGCGAACCAGCGGCCCTTGGCGGCACGGAATCCCATGGCCTCGGCGTCACCATGCACGCCCATGACAGCGAGTGCCTTGGCTTGGCCAGGCATGACGTAACGGGCTCCGGAGGACTTTACGGAGAAGGCGATCTCCGGACTTTGGGAAAGAAGTGTCTGCACTTGATCAGGTGAGCCGCCGGGTGCTTTGAACACGGTGACGTCCTGCGCCCCGCCCCAGGTGCCCCGGTCCTTGATGAATCCATCCATGGTGGGGCCAAACGTGGCCGCGAACGTCAGTGCAGCCATGCACGCTGCGACCCCAACGACCGTGAGCAGTGCCCGCACCGGCCGGTCACCCACGGCAGCGGCGCCGAGCCCGAAGTGCCTGGGCAGGCCCATCCGGACGATCGCTGAGCTCCGCCGGGACAGTTTCCCAAGGCCCGGCGAGCGGCCACGGCTGATGGCGGTCGCCGCACTCAATCGAGCCGCCCGCAGGCCGGGCATGGCCGCGGCAGCCACCACCAGCAGCATGAATCCGGCAGCTACGAGCAGGATCAGCGGCGGGTTGACCGCCGAAGGCGCCGGCAGGCCCAACTGAATCGCCGATATCGCTCAGGAAATATGCACCGCCCAGGATTCCCAACGGCAGCCCGAATACCGCCCGATTCCTGCCGGCACGCCAACCTGGGCCACAAGGAGACCCATGACCTGCCAGGGGGTGAAGCCCAGGGCCTTCGCGACGCCGAAGTCGCGGTAGCCCGCGAGTACGGTGCCCGCGATCACGCTGGCAATGGTCAGGGCGACGGCGATCAGGATTACGATCGCGAAGCCGTAGACGATACCTCCGAACGCCGCGACAGACCAGTTGGAACCGCTGCGCATGTCCTGCCAGCTCAGGGGCTCAGCTGACTGGGCCCCTGGAACCAGGGCCGCCCCGATCCTTTCCTTAGCCGCCGCGACCCCGTTGTCGGAGACATCCCCGGCGAGCCTGTAGCCTGCCAGGTACCGTAGCGGGGCGTCGGCACTGCTCAGCGATGACATCTCTGTGGGCAGGACCCATCCTCGCTGGATCTCGCCGCGGACGGACGTCGTAGTTAGGTCGATCAGCACTCCCACGATGCGGAACTCGGCGGGACCGGCCGCCGTCGGGAGTGAAAGATTCTGTCCGAGGCGCAGCTCCGGAGGATTCCAGCCGTCGTGTGGCGTAACGGCGATCTCACCGGCTTGTTGCGGCCAGCGGCCTTCCACGAAGGACAGTTTGCCCACGTCGCCGCCGGGATCAGTGCGTCCGACCACCTGGATAGGGCCCTTCTCGCCTGCCGACTGCCCGAGGAGCTCGACGCTGTCCTGGATCTTTCCAAGGACGGCAACGCCCGGAAGGGAGGCCGTGGCTTCAATGTCACCCTTGCTCTCCAGGCCGGCATCGAACTCCATGACGAGATGGGGCCCGGCGGCGGCCTCGAAGGCACGCTCCCAGGGCCGGCGGGTGTCCAGCAGCAGGGTGGTGTCGTCGGCCAGCTGACCGTCCCGGAGCGCCAGCATGCGCCGGCCGTAGCTTGCGGCCAGCTTGATGTCGTGCGTCACGAGCACGATGGTCTGGCCTGACTCGTTCATGGCTGCCAGCAGTTCCATGACGTTCTTGCCCCGAGCGGGTGTCGAGGGCGCCGGTGGGCTCGTCTGCGAGGATGAGCGTCGGGGCATTGATGAGTGCCCTCGCCAGGGCCACCCTCTGCCGCTGGCCGCCGCTCAGCGTCTCCGGGTACCGCCGCCCCAACTCGGCCGCGCCGAGTTCCTCCAACTGGGCCTGCGCCCGGGCCTTGGCCTTCCTTCGGGGAACGCCGGCAAGTTCGGTTGGAACCATGACATTCTCCAGGACGGTCAAGCTCTCGATCAGGTTGAAGAACTGAAAGACAAAGCCGACCCCCTTGCGCCGATGCCTCGCCAGGGCGGACTCGCTGGCCTCACCCACGTCAATCCCGCACACTTCCACCCGGCCCGAGGTGGGCCGGTCCAGGCCGGCGATCAGGTCGAGCAGGGTCGATTTACCACTGCCAGATGGACCGACGACGGCGGTGAACTCGCCCCGTTCGATGTCCAAGTCAATGCCGTCGAGCGCAGCCACGCCCGAATTTTCGGCAAAGAGGCGGCTGACGTTCTGCATGACGACGATGGCACTCACCTAGTTCCTGCTGAACTGCTCCGCGCAGGCATCGAGCCATTTCAGGCTGGCCTCGGTGTGCAGCCGGCCAGCCTGAAACAGTAGTGCCAGCGGCGAGCCTGCCTGTCCGCTGGACGTGCCCTGCAGCGCGCGCTCCTGGTCTGCCAGGTCGCGCAGCCGCTGCAGGTAGGCGTGCCGCTGGTTGTCGAGGACTTTGAGGATCCTCGTCGTGTCCGGATCCCTTTGCAGGGCCAGGAGCAGCACTTTCACATAAATTTCTTCCCTGAGCAGCTCCGGCTGCTTGTCAGGGTTATCGAGCCATTCGTCAAAAAGACGGCGCCCCTCCTCCGTGGCGACAAATTCCTGCCGCCCGCGGTCGCCCCGGCTTCCGGACGGCTGGACCAGCCCGTCGCGTTCAAGCCGCTGCAGCATCTGGTACACGGAACCGATGTTCAGATCCCACGTGCCGGCCAGGACGTCCTCGAACTGTTGCTTGACCTCGTAGCCGTGGAGGGGGCCGCTGGTCAGGAGGCCCAGAATGCCCAGACGAAGCGACACCGTGACCTCCAACCTACCGCGCAACCTGCTATGTATAGGACAGAAGCATAGGCCATATGTATTGATGATGCAAGGGGGTTACGTGACGGACGACGGCAAGGACCTCACGCCGTCGTCCGATTGCGTTAAGCCGTGCGGAGCCGGCCGAGGCAGTAGTTCTTGACGCAGTGCCGGACCGGCCGCGGCAGCCGTGGATACACCAGGGCGGACCACCGGGTGGTGCGGTCGAACAGGCGGCTGTGGCGGTCGCTCCAGGGCAGCCCGAAGCCGGCGCGCAGGTGGTCCGGCAGCTGCCCGGCGGTGATGAACCGGATCAGCGGCATACTCATCCGCAGCCAGAGTGGCCCGGCTGGCGGGTACAGGAGGTCGCGGCCGACGCCGGCGGTGACGGCGTCCAGCTCCAGTGTCAGCAGGGACGTGTCCCAGTATGTCCTGAAGGCTGCGCGGTCGGCCGGCCACAGGTTCGCCGGCACTTGCAGGACGGTGCCGATTCTTGCGTAATCGCTGTACATGAAGTCTGCCGCTTCGTCGTCGAGCGGGCCGTAGATTTTCTCGTAAATGGTGATGGCGGTGTCGTACAAGGTTGCCACCACCCATAATTGCGCCTGGGCATCGAACGCGCTGTACCCGCGGGAGCCGGCGTCGGGCTTGCGGCGGACCGCGGAGTGGGCCCGGTTAACGCTGCGGCGAACGGCCGCAACCTGGGCCTCGGTTCCGTAAACCACAGCGTAGACGTAGGTGACGGTAGCCCGGAAGCGGTCCAGGGGACGGGCAATAAAGTCACTGTGCTCGGCGACGCCATGGCCCACCGCGGGGTTCGCGATCTGCAGCAGGATGGCGCGGCCCGCCCCTGCGAGCAATACACCTTCAGCGCCGATGTCGGCCAGGTTCCGCACCATGGACCCACGATACCGGAGAAGGCAACCGCTGCTTCCCCCGCGACGCCGTCAATGCGGGCTACCTCAAGGACGGAGACATGTATTCCGTCTGCGTGACCATCGATGAGTATCCCCGAACTTCACGGGTAATTTCTTACGGATCAACTGGACCGCCACTATGCTGGGCAAACCACCAAAGGAGACGGCACGGCAGCGCAAGGGGGAACTGTTGGAATCAGGTTCTGGCGACAGGGAGTTTCCCCGCATCCGCCGTTCGCCCAGCGGGCGCATTCCGCAGTGGGCAATCGATGAGGCACTGGGCAAGCCGCCAGCGCCCGAGCCGTGGCGCGGTGCCCCCATCTCGCCAATCTCGGCCAAGAGGACCGTCCACCGCCGGAAAGTCCGCGGGAGCAAGTGGAGATCGCGCACCGCCACTGTCCTGGGCATCGCCCTGGTGGTGGGTCTCTATTTCACGCCGACCCTCTTCGACCGGTTTGTGTTGCCGGCAGCCATGCCCCACCTGCCGGGCGCCAAAGTGCCGCCACCAGGGTTTGAGGCCGCATCAGCCCCGCTCGGACTGCCGCCAGCCACCAGCGGATCCACCGCCTATGTCCTGCAGAAGTCCCCGGACCCGGGCCAGGCCTTTGTTGCCTATGACCCCTGCCGTCCGCTGCACTACGTGGTCCGGCCAGACAATGCGCCGCCAGGAACAGACGTACTTATCGAGGAGGCCGTGTCCGCAGTTTCCGCGGCCTCGGGGCTGCAGTTCGTGGATGACGGAACCACGTCCGAGGCGCCATCCGAAGCCCGCGAAGCGTACCAGCCGGCGCGCTACGGCAAGCAGTGGGCGCCGATTCTTATTGCGTGGTCGTCCCCGGCGGAAACACCCAAGCTGGCAGGGAAGGTTGCAGGGACCGGTGGTAGCGCCTACGCCCATATTCCCGGCGAGCCCTATGTGTACGTCGCCGGCCAAGTGACCCTCGATGCGCCGGGCCTCGCGGAAACACTGACCTGGCCGGAGGGTCCTGCCCACATCCGCGCCATCATCATGCACGAGCTGGGGCACGTCCTGGGGCTGGACCACGTGGACGATCCCACGCAACTGATGCATGAGGAAAACAGCGGGCAGTTCGACTTCGGCGATGGCGACCGCGCCGGGCTGGCGCTGCTGGGAACCGGGGAGTGCGTCCCGCGGCTGTAACCCCGAGCGTAAGCACGGCGGGGCGGCTGACCGTATTGCGGGTCAGCGGACTTTGCCCGTCAGCGGACGACGGCGGGACCTCCCGCCGTCGTCCGCTTTCTGTTGGGGGCGCTACCCCTTCCGCTGGGGCATCACCCAAGCAGCGTCACGGCAGTTGACACCCGCCGGTGCGTGCGGTTGACTTTTGCATATGCTGAAATAACAGTTCCATGATGCGGAATTAAGTATCCGCATAGCCCTACACCGTGGATGCCAGCATCAAAACACGAGGATCTGTTTTATGCACCTTGAACAGTTCAACACGGCCGGCCGCCCGGAGGCTGCCGATTTCCTGCGCCCCTGCCTGGACATCCAACGCTGGATCGACGAGCTCGCCGACGCGCGACCCTATTCCAGCCTCGACGCGCTCCTGGCGGCGGGCGGCGGCGCAGCCAACCCCTTCACTCCGGCGGAGATCGAAGCGGCCCTCGCCCACCATCCGCGGATCGGCGAGCGGGCGCCGGGTGACAGCGCGGAAGCGAAGCTGTCCCAGTCGGAACAGGCCGGACTGGGCGTGGCCGACGCTGCCGTGGCCGAGGCCCTGGCGGAAGGCAACCGGGCCTACGAGGAGAAGTTCGGACAGGTGTTCCTGATCCGCGCCGCCGGCCGCAGCCGCGAGGAGATCCTGGCCGCCCTCAACACCAGGCTCGCCCACACCCCCGAAGCAGAACAATCAATCATTGGCCAGCAGTTGCGGGAAATCGCACTGCTCCGACTCGAAGGACTGATGGGCAGATGAGCACCTCCCACGTCACCACCCATGTACTCGATACAGGCTCCGGAAAACCGGCGGCCGAGGTCCCGGTAACCCTCCACGTGCTCGACGGCGAGAGCTGGGTCCGGATCGCCGGGGGTGCCACCGACGCGGACGGGCGCATCAAACAGCTGGGACCGGACCGGCTGCCTTCGGGGACCTACCGCCTGGCGTTCGACACGGGCAAGTACTACGCCACCACCGGCACCGAAACGTTCTTCCCGGAGGTGACCCTCACGTTTGGCGTGTTGGAATCGGAAGCCCACTACCATGTGCCGCTCCTGCTCAGCCCGTTCGCGTATTCCACGTACCGGGGCAGCTGAGCTCACCGGCCCCTGCCGGAAAACTGAGACGACAGGAAGGGTCCGCGGCGTCGCCGCGGGCCCTTTCGCGCGCCGATCGTCCCGCCCCGCCGGCAGGATCCACACACCCGCCGCAGTCACAATCGGTGATTTAGCCCGGGTGGGCCATAACGGAACAAATTCCTTGACAGTGGCACGGGTCACTTCTATTCTAAATTTTGGGATCCCAAATTGGGATCCCAAAAGATCGCGATCCGGATCCCAGGCCGCAGTTCATAGCCCGGCTTCTCCGGATTTAGGCTCCAGGACGCCCCACCAGCGGCCTCCTGCCCCGCGAACACTCAAGCCTTTCTTCCCGTCTGCAATCTCCCTCTCTGCAAAGGAGAAGTTGTGTCTCTTCGAAATACTGAAACCGCCGTACCGCTCCCCGACGACAAAACCGGCAAAACCGGCAAGGACGGCGTGCAACGTCGCACCAACGTCCGCTGGAAAATGTTCCTGCTCCTGCTGGTCCTCGTCGCCGTCAACTACATCGACAGGGGCTCCATCTCGGTGGCCCTCCCCATCATCCAGAAGGAATTCAATCTCGCCCCCGAGCTCGTGGGCCTCCTACTCTCAGCCTTCTTCTGGACCTACGCGCTCATGCAGATCCCGGTCGGCTGGCTGATCGACAAGTTCGGTCCGCGCAAGGTCATGACGGCTTCCTGCGTGGGCTGGGGTGCGGCAACCGCCGCATCCGGCCTGGCCGGCGGCTTCCTGAGCATGTTCATCGCCCGGCTCGGCATCGGCGTCACCGAAGCCGGCGTGATGCCGGCCGGCGGCAAGCTCAACGCCATCTGGATGCACAAGTCGGAACGCGGCCGCGGCGCCACCATCCTGGACGCCGGCGCCCCCCTCGGGGCCGGTCTGGGCGGCATCCTGATCGCCGGGCTCATCGCGTCAACCGGCAGCTGGCGCACGGCGTTCATCATCGCCGGCGCCGCAACGGTCCTCATGGGTCTGGCCGTCTGGTGGTACGTCCGGGACAACCCGCGCCAGCACCGCGGCGTCAACGCCGCCGAGGCCGAATACATTGAGGCCTCGCACACCGCGGAAGATGCCGAAGCCGCGAAGGAAGGCGCCTCGGGCAAGCGCGCCCTGCTCCCGTACCTGAAGTTCCGTTCCTTCTGGGCCATGTGCTTCGGCTGGCTGGGCTTCAACGGTGTGTTCTACGGCCTGCTCACCTGGGGCCCGCTCTACCTCGCCCAGGCCAAGGGCTTCGACCTGAAGACCATCGGCTGGTCCACCTTCGTGATCTTCGGAGCCGGCTTCGTCGGTGAAATCCTGGGCGGCCACATCGCCGACAAGTGGCGCAACTCCGGCGCCTCGGCCAACTTGGTCATGCGTACCCTGCTGGGCATCTCCAGCGTTGTGGTCATCGGCGGCCTGGTAGGCGTCACCATCGTGGCGGATCCGACGACGGCGGTAGTCCTGCTGTCCGTGGTCATGTTCTTCCTCCGCTGGGTGGGCCTCTTCTGGAGCATCCCCTCCATCCTGGGCGGCCGGACCAATGCCGGCGTCCTGGGCGGCGCCATGAACTTCAGCGGCAACATCGCGGGCTTCGTCACCCCGATTGTGGTAGGCCTGATTGTCGGGGCCACGGGCTCCTACACCTGGGCACTGCTGTACTTTGTAGGATCCGCGGTCATCATGGGCGTCTCCGTGCTGACACTGAACTACAACAAGCGCCTCCCGGTCTAACTCGCCTGACCGGGCCGGCCCGACGGCCTGTACCGCCGAAAGGCCGGACACCGGCCGGGAACGCCGGGCGCACTGCCTGAAGAACCACGAATGGAGCCAGAATTGCTTATCGCAGAAGACACGAACAACACGGACCGCCCCCTCCGGGAGACCGTGCGTGACACGCTCCGTACGAGGATTTTCGAAGGCCACTATGCGCCCGGCACCCGGCTGGTGGAGCGGGACCTCGCCGCCGAATTCAACGTCTCGCGCCTTCCCGTCCGCGAGGCCCTCCGGATGCTCCGCCAGGAAGGCCTGATCCGGGACCGCGCTTCCCGCGGCATGGAGGTCAGCGGACTGAGCGCCAAGGATGTGGAAGACCTCTTTGACGTCCGCCAGTCCCTTGAGGTCCTCGCCTGCCGGCTGGCCGCGGCCCGCGCCACGGCCCAGGACCTCGAACATCTCCAGGGCCTGCTGGACGAGGCCGACCGCTGCCTCGCCAAGGGATCCATCCTGGAAGCCCACCGCGCCAACAGCGAATTCCACGACGCCATCACCCGCATCGCCAACAACGACTTTCTCCGCTCAGCGCTGGAACCCCTTCAGGGCCGCATGCACTGGCTCTTCCGCCACGTCAGCGACCTCCCGGAACTGATCCAGGAACACCGTGACCTGTACGCCGCCATCGCCAGCGGCGACCCGGAACGCGCCGCCGCCCAATCGGCGTCGCACATCGGCAAGTACCGCGAGCAGTTCCCCGAAGACTCCACCGCCGCCGAGCCCAAGCTGCATCGGAAAAAACCATGAAACTCCTGGTCATCAACCCCAACACCAGTGCCGACGTCACGGCGCTGATCGAAGCCGAGGCCGTGCGTTCGGCCGGGCCGGACACCGAGCTGCTCGTGCGGACCGCCGGGCACGGCGTCGAGTACATCGAAACCCGCTTCGAATCCCTCATCGCCGCCGGCGCCGTCGCCGAAATCATCGCCGAGTATCACGGCCAGGTGGATGGCGTCGTGGTGGCGGCGTTCGGCGATCCCGGCATGCCGGCCCTCAAGGAACTGATGGGTGTGCCGGTCATCGGCATCACCGAGGCCGCCCTCTGCGCAGCCGCCCTCCAGGGCCAGCGCTTCTCCATCATCGCCATCTCGGACCGCATCACCGCATGGTACCGGGACTGCGTTGAGCACTTCGGGCTCGGCGGCCGCCTGGCCTCGATCCGTTCCATCAACCAGAGCCTCAACTCGATCGGCTCCGTCCAGGCCGACTTCAAGGACACGCTCCTGGCACTCAGCCGGCAGGCTGTCGCGGAGGACGGGGCCGACGTCGTGATCCTGGCAGGTGCCCCGCTCGCCGGGCTCGCCCGCGAACTTGAGGGACAGATCCCCGTTCCCGTGGTGGACGGCATCTCCGCCGGCATCCGGATGACCGAAGCCGTGGTTGCCCTGCAGTCCGGCTTCCACCGGCAGGGCGCCTTTGCTCCGCCGCCCGTCAAGCGCCGCAGCGGACTGTCCGAAAACCTCGACGCCGCCCTGGCCGCCGCGCAGAACGCCGCCGCCCAGTCGAACGCCGCCGTTGCCTCGGCCGCCCAGCCCGCCACCCAGAAGTAGGAGGACAACGATGTCCCACACCCCAGATCTCGTCATCGCCCACGGCACCGTGGTCAACAGCTTTGGCCGGCAGACCGCGCACGTGGTGGTCCACGACGGCCGCGTCGTGCAGCTGCTCGACGCCTCGGAGCCCGTGCCCGCGGCAACACGCACCGTGGACGCAAGCGGCCAGCTGGTGATTCCCGGCGGCGTCGACGGACACTGCCACGTTGCCCAGGTGACCGGCCGCTTCCGCACGCTGGACGACTACCGCACCACCTCCACGGCAGCGCTGTGGGGCGGCACCACCACCATCATCGATTTCGGCATCCCCCGCGACGCCCAGGAAACCCCCTTGGACGCCGTCCTGAACAAGAAGCGCCTGGCCGCCGAATCGCGCTGCGACGTGGCACTGCACGGCTCCGTGGTCAGCTGGGACGAAACCGTTCCCTGGCAGCTGGAACAGCTCGCCGCCGAGGGTGTCCGGTCCGTCAAGATGTACACCACCAACCGCGGCACCACCATGGCGGACGGGGACACCATCCTGAAGGTCATGCGCGAGATGGTCCGCCTGGACGGCCTCACCTATATCCACGCCGAACACGACCCCATCATCGCGGACTGCACCCAGCAGCACGCCGACGACGGACGGATCGGCGTCGAACACCTGCACCGCACCCGGCCCGAACTGGCCGAAGAGGTCTCGGTCAAGGAAACGCTGGCCATGGCCAAATACACCGGCGCCCCTGTCTACTTTGTGCACCAGTCGACGCCGGGAGCCGTGGATCTGGTCACCGAGGCCCGCGAGCGCGGCCAGGAGGCCTACTCCGAGACGTGCCCGCACTACCTGACCCTGGACGACAGCGTCTACGGATCGGTGATGCCGGAGTGGTACGCCTGCTGCCCGCCGATGCGCAGCGCCGAAACCGTGGCCGCGCTGAAGGACCGGCTTGCCGACGGCGCCATCCACACCGTCGCCTCCGACCACTCCTGCTACGACCTCACACAAAAGCGGGAGCGCCCGGACGACATCCGCGAAATGCCGCACGGACTCCCGGGCGTCGAAACCCGGATGCCCGTCACCTTCACCGCCCTGATGGAAGGAGCCCGCGGAGCACGGGTGGAGGACTTTGTCGAGGTCTTCGCCGCCGGCCCGGCCCGCATCAACGCCCTTCCCCGCAAGGGAACCATCGCCCCCGGGTTCGACGCCGACCTGGTCATCTTCGATCCGGTCGAGGAACGAACCGTCGACGGCGACGCCCTGCACATGGGCACTGATTTCTCCCCGTTCGACGGCCGGACCCTCACGGGCTGGCCCGCCGTCGTCGTCTCCGCCGGACGTGTGGTGGTGGACAGCGACGGGTTCCACGACCCCGGTCCCGTGGGCCGCTTCGTGGCCCGCAAGGGTTTCACCGAACACCGCGACGCCCTGTCCTGGCCCCAGGAATCCCGCCCCGCCGTCTACGCCGCCAGTTAGGAACCCCATGCCAAGCCAAGCACGCAAGACCCGCATCGGCATGATCGTGCCGTCCTCCAATACCTGCCTGGAGCCGCAAAGCTACCGGATCCTGGGCGACCGTGACGACGTCACCATCCACTTCGCCCGGATCCCGGTCACCCGGATTGCCTTGGATAAATCCTCGGACAAGCAGTTCGACGCCGTGGTCATGCGCTCGGCCGCCGAACTCCTCGCCACCGCCGACGTGGACGTCATCGCCTGGAACGGCACCTCCGGCTCCTGGCTCGGTGCCGACCATGACCGCCGGCTCGTGGAGGGAATCACGGACGCCACGGACATCCCGGCCACCACGTCCACCCTGGCGTACATGGAAGCGTTCCGGACCTACGGCACCGAACGCATCGGGCTCTTCACTCCGTACACCGGGGACGTCAACGAACAGATCGTGGCGTCCTACCAACGGGACGGCATCAAGACTCTCGACCACCGGTTCCTTGGCCTGAGCGACAACGAGTCGTTCGCCCGGGTCTCCGACGCCGAAATGCGGCCCGGATCGTTGGAGCTTGCCGCGACCAGGCCGGACGCCATCATCTACCTCTGCACCAACCTCTACGGGGCCAACATCACCGCGGAAATTGAGGCCGAGACCGGCGTTCCCGTGCTGGACTCGGTGGCCGTAACGCTTTGGCATTGCCTCAGGATGGCGGGCGCACCGCTGCTGGACCCGCGCTGGGGCAGGCTCCTCACGTCTGCCTGAAAGCAACGCGGGGTCAGATACGGCCGATTCTGGGCGGCTTAGTGGGCCATATCCGACCCCGCGTTGCTTGTGGCTCCGTTAGCAGCCAAATGTGACCGTCCGCTCGCCTTGACGCGCGGATCGTCGCCTAGATAATCTCGAGATGCAATAAAGTTTTCTCACAGAACGAAAACTTGAGCCAACTATTCAACGATGAAAAGAGGTTGGACGTGGCTGCAGGAGAAGATACCTCCCATATCCTCAGCGGGTTGACAAACCAGCTGCCTGATCGTGATCCGGAAGAGACCGCCGAATGGGCTGAGTCCCTGGATGCACTGATCAGGGAACAGGGCACGGAACGTGCCCAATACATCATGCGGAGCCTGCTGCAGCGCGCCGGCGCGCAGAGCGTCGGTGTGCCGATGGTGACCACCACGGACTATGTGAACACCATCCCGGTGGACCAGGAAACGGCGTTCCCGGGGGACGAGGAGATCGAGCGGAAGTACCGGGCCTGGCTGCGCTGGAACGCGGCCATCATGGTGCACCGGGCGCAGCGGGCCGATATCGGCGTGGGCGGGCACATCTCCACGTACGCCGGGGCCGCCACCCTGTACGAGGTGGGCTTCAACCACTTCTTCCGCGGCAAGGACCACCCCGGCGGCGGTGACCAGGTCTTCTTCCAGGGCCACGCCTCCCCCGGCATGTACGCCCGTGCGTTCATGGAAGGCCGGCTCGCCGAGGAGGACCTGGACGGATTCCGGCAGGAAAAGTCCAAGGAAGGCCACGCGCTCTCCTCCTACCCGCACCCGCGGCTCATGCCGGACTTCTGGGAATTCCCCACGGTGTCCATGGGCATCGGCCCGATGAACGCGATCTACCAGGCCCAGTCCAACCGGTACCTGCACAACCGCGGCCTCAAAGACACCAGTGACCAGCAGGTCTGGGCGTTCCTGGGCGACGGCGAAATGGACGAGCCCGAGTCCCGCGGCCTGCTCCAGCTCGCCGCGAACGACAAGCTCGACAACCTCAACTTTGTGATCAGCTGCAACCTCCAGCGCCTGGACGGTCCCGTCCGCGGCAACGGCAAGATCATGCAGGAACTCGAAGCGTTCTTCCGCGGCGCGGGCTGGAACGTCATCAAGGTCGTCTGGGGCCGGGAGTGGGATGACCTGCTCACCAAGGACGCCGACGGCTCGCTCGTGAAGATCATGAACGAGACCCCGGACGGTGACTACCAGACCTACAAGGCAGAATCCGGCGGATTCGTCCGCGAGCACTTCTTCGGCAAGACCCCGCAGACCAAAGACATGGTCGCGGACCTGTCCGATGACGAGATCTGGAACCTCAAGCGCGGCGGCCACGACTACCACAAGGTCTACGCCGCGTATAAGGCAGCCACCGAATTCCAGGGTAAGCCCACCGTGATCCTGGCCAAAACGGTCAAGGGCTACGGACTCGGACCCCACTTCGAGGGCCGCAACGCGACCCACCAGATGAAAAAGCTCACCCTCGATGACCTGAAGAAGTTCCGCGACCACCTCCGCATCCCCATCACGGACGAACAACTCGACGCGGATCTCTACCGGCCCCCGTACTACCACCCCGGAATGGACTCCCCCGAAATCCAGTACCTCATGGAACGCCGGCGCGCCCTCGGCGGTTTCGTCCCCGAACGCCGGCCGGACCACGCGCCGGTGGAGCTGCCAGACCCCAAAACCTATGAGATTGCCAAGCGCGGTTCGGGGAAACAGCAGGCCGCCACCACCATGACCTTCGTGCGCCTGCTCAAAGACCTGCTCAGGGATAAGAAGTTCGGACACCGCATTGTCCCGATCGTTCCGGATGAGTCCCGAACCTTCGGCATGGACGCGTTCTTCCCCACGGCCAAGATCTACAACCCGGACGGCCAGGGTTACCTCTCTGTGGACCGGGACCTGGTCCTCGCGTACAAGGAATCCGCCCAGGGCCAGCTGATCCACCCCGGCATCAACGAGGCAGGCGCCGTCGCAGCGTTCACCGCCGCCGGCACCGCCTACGCCACCCACGGCGAGCCGCTGATCCCGGTGTACGTGTTCTACTCCATGTTCGGCTTCCAGCGCACCGGCGACGCCTTCTGGGCCGCCGCGGACCAGATGGCCCGCGGTTTCATCATCGGCGCCACCGCCGGCCGCACCACCCTGACCGGTGAAGGCCTCCAGCACGCCGACGGCCACTCCCCGATCCTGGCCTCGACCAACCCGGCCGTCCTCACCTATGACCCTGCGTACGGGTACGAGATGGGCCACATCATCCGGGACGGCATCGAGCGTATGTACGGGCCGGCCGCAAGCGGCGATGGAACCGGACCGGCATCCGATAAGAACCTCATGTACTACATCACGGTCTATAACGAGCCGATCTCCCAGCCGGCCGAACCAGAGAACCTCGACGTCAACGGTGTGCTGAAAGGCATCTACCGGGTGTCGGCGTCGGGTATCGAAGGGCCCAAGAGCCAGATCCTGGCCTCCGGCGTCTCCGTCCCGTGGGCCCTGGATGCCCAGCGGATCCTCGCCGAGGACTGGGGCGTCTCCGCGGACGTCTGGTCCGTGACGTCCTGGAACGAACTGCGCCGGGACGGGCTCGCCGCGGAGGAGGACGCCTTCCTGAACCCGGGCCAGCCCGCCCGCATACCGTTCGTCACGCAGCAGCTCGCCGATGCACAGGGGCCCGTGGTGGCGGTGACCGACTACATGAAGGCCGTCCCGGACCAGATCCGCCAGTTCCTCCCGCACCAGTTCGCCTCGCTCGGAGCCGACGGCTTCGGCTTCTCCGACACCCGCGCGGCAGCCCGCCGCTTCTTCAAGAACGACACCCACTCGATTGTGGTGAAGACCCTGCAGCTGCTCGCTTCGCGCGGAGAGGTGGACGGCGGCGTGCCCGCCTACGCGATGGACCGCTACAAGCTCCTGGACGTCAACGCCGGGACCACCGGAGGCGCCGGAGGCGACTCCTGACCCCCTCATCCAGACAACAGTTGACGGCAGTGTTCCCGTGGAACACTGCCGTCAACTGTCATGTGGCTGGATAGGCTGGGGCGATGGCTGACCTGGACGAACAACGCACGACGGCGGTGCTGCTTGCCGCCGGCGCCGGGACGCGGCTGGGGCTCGGGCCCAAGGCATTGCTCCGGTTCCAGGGCCGCACGCTCGTTGAAGTGCTGGCAGATGTGCTGCTCGCGGGCGGCTGCCGGGAAGTGGTGACGGTGCTCGGCGCGGCCGCGGAATCGGTCCGCACAGCCACCGATCTCAGCCGGCACCGGGTCATCGACAACCCGGACTGGGCCACCGGAATGGGAAGCTCGTTCCGGGCGGGAGTTGCCGCGGCAGCCCCGGAGGACCATGTGCTTATCGCGCTGGTGGACCAGCCCGGCCTGACCACCGAGACCGTCGCCCGGTTGCTGGCATCCCATAGGCCTGGCCGGGTGACGGCGGCCGCCTACCGCGGCACCGACGGAAAACTCCGGCGGGGACATCCGTTGCTCCTGGATTCCAGCCTCCGCGCTGAGGCCGCGGAAACGGCAACGGGCGACGCCGGGGCACGCCGTTTCCTCCAGGCCCACCCGGAACTGCTAGACCTCGTGGACTGCACCGACCTCTCCGGGGGCGAAGACCTCGACACCCCCGAACAGCTGCACCTCCTCGATTAGCGGTCCGGGCCTCTTTCGTCCCGCCTGCCGCTTCGGCAGAAGCGTCAGCCGTATCTCAGCGGCCCGTACCTGCCAGTAGTACGGCCAGAGACTTGGCAGAAGATTCCCAACCGTGATATTGCGGGGCCCGGTCTTAAACCTCTTAGCTACTATTCTCAAGAATGTCCCGGGCAGCCAACTGTTGGGTACCGCCAAGCGTGTGACAATCCCCGGGCCCGGGACCCGAGCGCTGTAGGTGATATAGATGATGTCCGCGCCGTTCAACAGCTGCGAACGGCGATTCGCGCCGTTCTGCGGTCAATGCGGTCAATGCGGGCAAGCCTGGACCCTCTGTGGCAGGTAGCGCTCGTCAGGTAAGTGAGGCGAGGCAGAAGTGCGTGGCTAGATCAGCAGGCCCTGCAGCTCTTCAGCGATGCTCTGAAGCATGGCTCCGAGTTCGACGCGGAGCTGGTCGGACATGCGATGGGCCGGAACGGAGACGTTAATTCCGTAAAGTACGCCGCTCGGACCGGTTATTGCGACGGCGACCGAATTTACGCCGTCTTCACTTTCTTCGTGGCTGCTTGCGTAACCGGTGTGCCTGATCTTCTCCAGAGCCACTTCCAGGTCGGCCCGGGACGTGATCGAGGCTTTGGTCAGGCCGGGGAGTTCCAGCTGCGGGTACAGCATCCGCAGCTGTTCATCGCTGAGCCGACTCAACATGGCTTTTCCCGTGGCGGTGCAGTTGGCGGGAAGCGTCCGGCCCTGACGGGACCCGACGCGCACCGCCCGTGAGCTTTCGATGGCGTCGAGGAAGTGCGCGTCTGTTCCCTCGAGCCTGGCGAAGTGGACGGTCTCCCCTGTTTCCTTAAATAGCCGTTCCAAGACCGGGCGGGCTAAGGTCCGGACGTCGATCTGGCGCCTGATGGCGAACGCGATGGAGCCCAATGCTTGACCCGGCTCATAGGCCTTGGTGGCAGGGTTTTGCCGCACAAAGCCGCGGTAAAGCAGCATGCCCATGAGCCGGTGCGCGGTCGAGGATGCGACGGCCAAGTAGTTACTGGCATCGGTCAACCTGATGCTGGGCTGGGTTTCGAACAGCAGGAGGAGACGGAGGGCATTGTCGACAGACTCGATGGGGTATTGCGGAGGAGGACCGTACTTCGACACGTCCTCTGACGCTCTCGTTTGCATGCTACTAATGGTACCTAGCGGCGGCGGCCCGGTTCGTGCTTCAGGGTTGGTCATCGTCACGGGTCAATGCCCAGTCTGGCGAGTTCGTGCCTCCAGGCTGTTCCGGTGTTGAAGGACCCGCCGAGATCCGGAAGTTCTGCCATGTCGGTGTCGGGGAGGTCTTGAAGCTGTCCCCCGGCTGCCGTTACTTGAAGTGCCAGCCCTGCCAGGGTGTCGACGCTGATGGCCTGGAGAACCGCTTGTTCCACCGTAGGGGCGGCGCTGGTCAGCCCGTGGCCACGGAGCAGCACCACGGGACGTCCGCTCATGGCATCGATCATTTCACCGGCAAGCCTGTGGTTCCTCACCAAGACGCCCCGGGGGTATATGGGTATCCCGCCTGCTGCGAGGCGGGTGCCCGGAATATCGAACGCGCCGACGATGGGCCTGACTCTGAGCCCGGCGAGGTCGGCGGCAACGACCCGCGGGGGGTGCGCGTGCACGACGGCGTTGATATCCGGGCGGCGTCGAAGCAGCTCGGTGTGCAGTGGAAGTTCGTTGGGGACGGTGTATCCCCCGTCGAGTTCACCTTCGGCGGCCGGATTGCCATCGAGGTCCACCAGTCTGATGTCACGGGCTTCGGTGTATGCGAGTCCTCGCTCCTGAGGGCCCCTGCACCGGACCAGCAGCTTATTCTCGGCCATTCGCAAACTGATGTGACCCAAAATTCCGTCGGCCAGACCGCGGTGGGCCAGCACCCTGCAGGCCAAGGCGATGGCTTCCCTGTGCTCCTCATGGGTTACGGGCGGCTGACTCGCCCGCATCAGGAGGCCGCCAGGGGTTGGGGGTCCAGCAGCGGTTCTAGTTTCTCTCGCAGTTCCTGGATGGTGACCCCTGTTCCCATGCCGCGGCGGCAGGCCAGAAGCGCTTTGGGCCAGTTCACGATCGCGGCACCGCGCAGGTTCACTCCGTCGGTGGTATACAGGGCGGCGAAGCGGCCGTGTAATTCGGGATGGCCGATGATGATGTGCTCAGCGTTTCCTCCCACGCGTCCGACGACCTGGATTTTCCAGTCGTGCTGGTCGCTCCAGACGTACTCGACGGGGGTGTAGGCGCGGGGGCTCTGCGGGTGGGTGATGTTGTAGGCGACGCAGGCGGCCTGTTCCACCGCGTTCGTCCAGTGCTCGATCCGGATGTCCTCGCCGTGCTTTTCGTGCCGCCAGCGCGCGACGTCGCCGACGCCGTAAATGTGGGGGGCGTCCACGGCCCTGCAGTACTCGTCGAGGACCACTCCGTTGTCCACCAGGAGCCCCGAGGCGCCGAGCCAGGCATCGTTGGGAACCGCGCCGATCCCAACCAGCACGGTGGCAGCCTCGACGTTCGCACCGTTAGTCAGCCGGAGGGTGAAGGAGCCCTGTTCGCCGTCGATGGACTCGACCCCGGTGCCGAAGATTGTTGTGACGCCGTTGTTGCGGTGGAGGTCTCCGAACCAATGCCCGATTTCGGGGTTGAAGATGCGGCTCATGGGGATGGGGAGCGGGTCGATGACGGTGACTTCCAGCCCGAGGGAGCGTGCCGTGGCAGCGGCCTCGGCACCGATGAACCCGGCGCCGATCACGGCGAGCGTCCCGCCCTTGAGGAGGTTGGTGCGCAGCTTCCGGGCATCATCGAGCGACCGTAAAACATGGATACCGGGCCGCTGGCCCCATGGCGAGGGGCGGGCCGAGGCGCCCGTCGCGATCACCAAATGATCGAAGCGTACGGGTTCGTGATCTTGGAGCTGCAGCAGGTTTCCGGCGACGTCAATGCCGGTGGCGGCGTGCCCAAGGAGCAACTGGATCCCGGCGTCCTCCGCCTGTTCGCGCGTGAGAAGGCGGATGGATGACTCCTCCGCCTTCCCTGCGAGGACCGATTTAGACAGCGGTGGCTTGTCATAGGGAAGTTCCGGGTCTTCACCGACGAGGATAATTTCCCCTTCGTAGCCCTCCAGACGCAGGGACTGTGCAGCACGCACCCCGCCGATGGAGGAGCCGACGATGACAGTGGTCGTGTTCATTAGTTCTCCACTACAAGTGCGGACACCGGACAGCTGCGGGCGGCCTCGGTGACTCGGGAACGGTCGGCCTCGGGCACCTCGGTCTTGAGGAGAACGACGATTCCGTCATCGTCCAGATCGAAGTAGTCGGTGGCTCCGACAACGCAGTTAGCGTAGCCTTGGCAGGCCTGCAGGTCTGCTTTTACGACAGGCATGGTCAAACTCCTTGGCCTAGGTGTTGGTGTTCTTCTTGTTCTGCGGCGGTTGCTCATCCTCGGTAATGAGCGGCCCGAACGGGTGCCCGATCATGGCAGAGAACGTTGCCGGCGCTTGCCACGTCAGCGACTCCAGCTCCAGGGGGCACAAGGAGACCCACTGGCCGGAGCGCGGGGACTTGATCATCAGCCGCGAGCCGTTGCGTGTCTCGACCCGGCTCACCTGGACCTCGGAAAACTCATTCGCGATCACGATCGGAGTGCCGGTCACGTGCGCTTCAAGCCGACCCATCTCCTGTGCCGCCCGGATGGCGGCAAGGCGATCCTCTTCTTCGCCTTCCCAGCCGATTTTCATAGGAATATGGCCAGGTTCTGCATCCGAATGACCGACTCGTCGACCATGATGGTGCGTCGGGCAAGTTCCCACCCTGTGGCGGTTCGGCGGAGAAGGTCTTCCCGCCCGGCGGACACGGTGGCGGCTTCACGCACGTCACCGCGGCTGCGGAACAGCAGAACGGCTGAATCGACGATGATTTCGTCGGGATGGTGGGTGCGGAACGTGCGGACATTGGTGACGTAGTGGCGCAGCCGCGAGGGAGGATCTTCAGTCCAGGCGTGCTCGGTCGCGAAACGCGCAACCCGGCGGCTTAGGGAGTACCTGTTTTCATCCAGGTGCGCCATACCGGGAGAAGTGCTGTAGCCGGCACCGAGGGCGGTGGTGACGCGGACCGGCATGAGGTAGTGCACGTCCTCAGCTATGCGTGCCATCCACGCGTCATAATCCTGGGCGTCCAGCAGATAGGCTTCATCGACCAGCCAGCGGTGCGCCTCCAGATGGAGTCCGTCACTAAACGGCAGGGACTCTCCGGTCCGCTGTGTTCGCGAAGCATGCCCGCCGAGAACAGATTGTTCCGACAGGGTCTTGCCGTTGCGTTCTTTTGCTGCCTCAACACTCATGGCTAGCCCTCCCTTGAGACGGTCTCGACGGCGGTGCTTCCAGTGCGTTCAGCGGCAGCGCCGAGAGAGCCCGGACCGTTGAGGGAGCCTGTCTGGCCCGCGCTGGTTCCGACGTGCAGCTGGGCGGCTTTTTCGACCGGGCGTTCCAGATGGTCGGCCCAGCGCAGCAGCAGTTCACGCTGGTTGTATTCGCTGTAGCCGACGCGGGTTGAACCCGGACCCGAGTACTGCTCGGTTGTCAGTGGTTCGACAACGTTGTCTCCGTTTTCCAGCATGCCCATGCGGCTGTTCAGCAGCAGGCGCCGCGCCATGGGACCGCCGGCGGTACTGGTCAGGGAAACCCAGTTTTCGACGTCGTCCTGTTCGAACATGCCGCCGCTGCCAAAGCACATCAGGTAGGCCTTGTAGGAAAGGGCCTTGAACTCTTCGGGCGCATTCTTGTCCACGGCGAACCAGGACACGATCTCGGTCTCGTCTTCACTGATCGGCTGCCACTGGCGGATGGAAATAAAGGGAAGCACCTCGTCGGAGTCTTCTTCGACCCGGGGCCAGTTGTGGACGAAGCTCATATTCGGGAACACCGAGGCCGCCGATATCATGAACCCGTCCTTGCCCACGACGTCGAGCTGCTCCTGGCTCCACTGCTCCTTCATGCGTGCGATCATCTCGTCCGGGTAGCCCACATAGCGGAGCCGGTCTTCCAGGCTTCCCTCGGGGAGCTTGTAGGTCGTTCCGCCGCCGTTCCCGGCCCAGTAGGTGGTGCCGTCCTTGCGTTTTTCCGCCTTGGGTTCGCGGAACAGACCGATTTCAACAACGGATGTGTGGGTCTGGGGTGTGTGGTACATGTCGCCGGCGAAGTTTTCGGCGCCGATCTTCCAGTTCGCCTTCACGCGCCACCGCTGGGGGCCGCGCATCTCAATGCCGTCGGCACTCTGCTTCGTGTAGTAGTCCATGTAGAACTTGAAATCGCCGAGGAAGTCCTCAAGCGGCTCCGCGTCCGGATCCAGGCTGATGAAGATCAGCCCGTTGTATACCCCCAGGGAGGGAGCGGGCAGCAGGGTCTGCCCCTTTTTCTTGAAGCCTTCTTCCCCCCCGTAGGCCTCCTGATGGAACGGCAGGCCCACGATGCGTCCGTCGTTGCGGTAGGACCAGCCGTGGTAGGGGCAGCGGAAGTGGGAGGCGTTGCCCATTTCGGCCCGGCAGACCTGCATGCCGCGGTGAAGGCACATGTTGAAGAGTGCCCGGATTTCGCCCTTTTCGTCCCGGGAAATGATGAACGAGTCTTCCAGTACGCGGCGAACCACGTAATCCCCTGCTTCAGGCACTTCGGATTCGTGGGCAACAAAGAGCCAGCTGCGTCCGAAAAGACGCTCCTTTTCGAGTTCGAAGATCTCCTTGTCATTGTAGATGTGCGCAGGGATCATGCCCTGCCGCACGTCCTGAAGGACGCCGCTTTGGTCAGTCATCAATGGATCTCCTTGTCCGGGCCGGCAAATGCCTAGTGGTCTCTGCTGTTCAGAGAATGATTCTGTAATGAAGAGAATGACGCATTATGTGATGTTCGTCAACCCCTGATTCGGCTTTCGGTGCCGAATCACGGGGGCGACCCGCCTTCCGGGCCCCTATCAGTGGCCGTTTTCCGGTAAGTCAGAGTCCCGCGCCGCGGTTTCCCCGCTGTCCAGGCGGGCCATCGCCTCCATGTCCTCTGCAGTGAGCGAAAAATCAAAAACGGAAATGTTCTCTTCGAGCCAGAGCGGGTCTGAAGCCTGCGGAATGGGCACCAGGTCCTGCTGGACGTGCCAACGCAGCAAGACCTGCGCAGGCGATCTCCTGAGGCGGTCAGCGATGTCGACAACACCGGGGTTTCCGCGCAGTCCCGACTCACGGCCTATCGGGCTCCAGGACTCGGTCAGAATGCCAAGCTGCCGGTGGATGGTGCGCGGGTACAGGCGTGCCAGGTCCGGACTCAGCTGGATTTGATTGACGTCGGGGACCACTCCGGTTTCGTCGATGATTCTTCTCAGGTGGGCAGGCTTGAAATTGGAAACGCCGATGGCCTTGACGCGGCCTTCTTCCAACAGCTTCACGAGGCCCTTCCACGCGTCCACGTACCTGTCCTGGGCAGGTACCGGCCAGTGGCACATAAACAGGTCCAGGTAGTCAACGCCGAGCCTCCGTAGACTCTCGTCGTAGGCCCGTCGCACCCCATCCACGCTGTGCGACTCTTTGTTGAACTTGCTGGAGACGAAGATTTCGTCCCTAGGAACGCCTGCCGTGCGGATGCCTCGGCCGACGGCTTCCTCGTTCCCGTACTGGAACGCAGTGTCGATCAGCCGGTAGCCGCACTGAACTGCATAACGCACGGCCGTTTCGCAATCATCGTCCACCATTGGCCACGTGCCCAGGCCGAGCCGTGGAATGGTGTGTCCGTGCAGCAGACCCAGCCGCGGGACCGGGCCAGTGGCCTTAGTCGATTCAGTTGTCATCGGATGCCTTCTTCTCGGGAGCTTTCAGGTGTTCGTGTTGCGAAGGGGTGGAAGGGCCCTGTGGTGGCGGCTCCTCGTGGCGATGCCGCTCTTCCCTCCGTATGCCGCACGCCGCACGCCGCCGGAAGAGTGATGACTACACCGGCTGCGAGCAGTGCCGCGGCAACCGGAGCCACGGTTACCAGCAGGGCCATCCCAAACGGGGTAAAGAAGAGCGCTGATGCACGGACAGTGCCGGTCAGTGCCAGCACATCCCCGCGTTCTTCCGGGTGCACTTCGTCTACAGCAATCGCCGGACCGACGGTTTGCAGGATGCCCGCACCAATGCCAGAGATAACGAGGGCCACGGCAGCCGCAGCTGCCACACCAGCAAGGGGACCCGCGGCCGCCAGCCCGGCTCCCGTGGCGAGAAGGCCCGTGACGAGCGAGGCCCGCACTCCCTTTCGGCGCAGCCAGCTGCCGGCCGCGCTTCCTGCAAGGACGGCGGTGTTGGCTATGGATATCAGAATGCCGATGACTGCTACGGATTGCCCCGCAAGGGAAAGCGCAACGGGAACATAGGAGTCCAGGAGGCTCTTCCACGCCCCTGCCCCGGCGTTCATCCAGCAGGCCGCACCAACCCCGGGTCGCCGCCACAGGCGGCCGGCTTTCATTCCTCCCGCGGACTTTTCTGGAGCAAACAGCGGAAGTCTGACCAGCAGGGCCGCAGTGATGGCGGCCGCTGCACCTGCCGCCGCCGCCACAACCAGCGGCAGCGCTGCCGACGCTTCCCACAGGTAACCTGCCAGGGCAGGCCCCAGCAGCGCCCCCACGCCGGCGGCCAGATTCACGGCAGTCAGCCCTCCGACGGACGTGGCCGACATGCGAACGGCGTGTGTCTGGCTGCTGGTCCAGAACAAGGCGCGGGCCGAGCCCTGGACGAGCTGCGACACTGCAAAAATCACCAGCGCATCCGAGAGCGCAAGGAGGACGCAGGAGACGGCAATCATGACAGCCGAGCCTACGAGGAAGGCTTTGTCCGGGACCCGGCGCATAAGGGCACCCATGAATAGACGCGTCACCAGCTGCGAGACGGCCGCCAGCGCGACCATCAGTCCGACTTCGGGGGCGCTGTAGCCGACACCGATTGCCAATAGCGGCACTACGACCCCAAGGGTCCCGAGGGCGAACGAGAACAGCACCGTCGCGCCAATGCTCAGGGCCCTGTCAGTGCCGGGCGATCGCATGCTTTTCTCTTTGATGGGGCGGCCTGGCAAGACGGCGTCGCTGCTGCTTACCGGACGAAGGCGGGCGCTGCCACCGGCTCGAGGTGGTGGCTCTACGCGCGGACATGCTCGAGGTAGGCGTTTGCCTCCTCCAAGCCGACGACGTCGCCGTATTTGTTGTCGATGTCGAAAAGGCTCGCAAGATGGGGAAGCTCGGCGCGGTCGCCGACACCTTCCTCAACAACGATGGTGTGGAATCCGTAGGAACATGAGTCAACGGCCGTGGCGCGGATACATCCGCTGGTGGTGCAACCGACGAGGATCAGCGTATCGATCCCCTTGGACACCAGGCGCGCTGCAAGGTCGGTCCCGAAAAAGCAGGATGCGTACTTTTTCACCAGCAGCATTTCGCTGCTTTGGCGGGCGAGCCTGTCGTCGAGTTCTACCCATTCGCTTCCCTCAACCAACCAACTGTTGGAGGGGATTTTCCGGATCCATTTACCGGCTTCCTGCAGATCCGTGTCGTAGGCGACTGTCGAGAAGATGACGGGAACTGCCGCCGCCCGTGCCCGTGCCAAAAGTTCCTGTGTCGCCTTCACCTGTTCGTCCAGATCTCCGGCCAAAGGCGATCGTGTATCTGTGAATCCGCGGATGAAGTCAACTACCAGAAGCGCTGGTCGATTGCCGAATCCGATCCTCCCGCCTAGGCCCTTTTCCTTAAACTCGGTCCGCAGCCTTTTGTATTCGTCGCTGGCAGCAGTAGTCATGCTTCCCTCTTCCTTAGGTCGTTCAGAGACCAATGACCCGAGCATCCACGCGCAAGGCGCGGGGTGTAAGGCCTAGGCTTTCTCGCCCAGACGCCGCTCGACAGCCCACAGGGCAAGGTTTCCTGCCAGTGCGATTGCTGCGAGAAGGACGATGATCCCGTACATGGTGGGCAGGTCCAACATTCCGTAGGCGCGCAGGGCCAGGAGGCCCAAACCGGCACGCGCGGCGAAGAACTCGGCAATGATCACGTTGATGAACGCAATGCTGAAGCCGATACGGATACCGACCATGAGTGATGGGGCCATGGCCGGTATGTATATCTTGGTCACGGTCTGCAGCGGGGACAGGCTCAGGGAGCGTGCGAGCTTGGGCAAAAGCGGGTTGATGGCGCGGACGCCTGCTGTGGTCGAGACCATAATGGGAAATACGGCGGCCAGGGCGGCCATTGCGGACTGGGCGCCCACACCCACTCCGAATATCTGGAGAAGAATCGGAAAGAAGATTACACGCGGGATGGCAAATGCGCCTGCCACGAGTGGATCGAATACAGCCCCGAGAAACTTGCTCCGTCCGATGACATAGCCCAGGGGAAATCCAATCGCGGCGGCAATGCAGAACCCGATGGCTACCGCTTGCAGCGTTGCATCGAGATGCCGATAGATGGAGCCGTCGGCGAAGCGCTCCGCCAGAGCGTTAAGGGATGCCGCAGGGGAAGCCACCAGGTCGGTCGTGGAAGACAACACGGCCCAGAGGAGGACAAGTGCTACCAGCACTGCGGCGCGCCACAGGTTGTCCCTGATCACCCTGGATTTCTTTGCTTCCCGATGACCGGTAATTTGTGGAAACGAAGGAATCGTCACGTCGGTACTCACAGCATGTCCCTTCTGATACGTTTCTCTAGCCTGGTGAGGACCGCGTTGACCAGCACGCTGAGAACAATCACCACAGCGATATAGGCCCACATGTCGGCGGTGTTGAGTTCGCGGTAGTAGAAGCCGGCGCGGAAACCGATGCCTTGTGCTGCCAGGATGAATTCCATGGCAACAGTGCCGATTACCGCGTAGATAAAGCCCAGCTTTACTCCCGGGAAAATCAGAGGTGTCGCCGCAGGGAACAGGACCTTCAGGTAATACTGGCGGGGAGAAGCGCTCACGGAGTTGGCGAGCTTATGAAGAATGGGCTTGATTGATTTCAGCGCGACCATCGTCGTCAACGCAATCGGGATGAGGGACATCGAGGCCGCTATGAGAATGATCGGCCCCGCATTCAGTCCCATGACGGCCAGCAGAACCGGATAGAACAACAGGGTGGGCATTGCATATCCCGTGACGATGAACGGCTCAAGGATGCGGCCGGCCGCCGGTACCCGCCACAAGAACACCCCCAACGGGATTCCCAGAACAAGTCCGATGGTGAACGCAATCAGGATTGTCGTCAGTGTACGGGCTGCGTCTTGGCCAAATCGTTCCGTCGGAACGATCGAGACAAGCCGCGCGAGAATCTCCGAGGGTGACACCATAAGCGCCGGGCTTATCATTCCCGTTCTGGTGGTGACCTCGAGAATGACGATCAGCGCCGCCAAAATAGCCCAGCGGACCATGGCTGCTCGGCGTACGAGAGTATCCCTCTGCTTGGGCGGGACTGGCAGGGTCTTTTCCAGGACAGTCACGCGAGCCGCGCCCCTGGGCCGAGCGTCTTTTCCGCCTCCACCTTCACAAGTGCCCACAGGTGGTCTTCCAATTCCCGGAACCTTGGCAGCGCGTGTGTTCCCTCCGGCCGGGGGCGCGGCAAATCGATGGTCACCACCTCTTTGACAATTGAGGGCCTCGCTGACATGACCCAAACTTCGTCGGAGAGGTAGACGGCCTCCTGGATGTCGTGCGTGATAAACAGGACGCGGTTGCGCGTTTTTTCCCAGATGCGCAACAGCTCCCGGCCAATGAACTGCCTGGTCTGCTGATCCAGAGCGCCGAACGGTTCGTCCATGAGCAGGACGCGCGGTTCCATGGCCAGCGCCCGGGCAATAGCCACGCGCTGCTTCATTCCGCCCGAGAGTTGGCCCGGGCGGTGGTCTTCGAAACCTTTCAGTCCCACGAGCTCAATCATGCGACGGGCGCTGTCGTAGCGTTCAGCTTTGGAGATGCCCTTGACTTCCAGTCCGAAAGCCACGTTGTCCAACACGGTGCGCCAATGCAAAGTGGAGTCCTCTTGGAACACCATTGCAGTATCGCGCCGGGGCCCGGTCACCTTCTCTCCGTTGATGCTCACGGACCCCTGTGTGGGCTTGAGGAGGCCGCCGACCATATCGAGCAGAGTGCTCTTGCCGCAGCCGCTGGGGCCTATCACGGACACGAACTTGCCTTCCGGTATCGCTCCGGAAACGTTCTCGACGGCCCGGGTAACCCCGGCACCTGTATCGAAAGTCATTCCTATGTTGTCGAAAACGACGTCGTTTTCGTGTCCTATCGAACGCATGGTGGGTGACTGACTCATGAGAGAAAGTTCTTCATGACGATGGCATTCATGTCCGGTTCCTTGGTCAGTTGGCCCTGAGCCTTACCGGCAGCGACGACGGCGGCCAACTGGGCGTCAGTAAAGTCGAGGCTGTAGAATTTCTGGGAGTTTTTTAGCGCTTCAAGCGCAACTTTCGGTTCGTACTTGATGGCCTTGCCGTATGCATCGGCCGCTTTTTCCAGATCGTTTGAGATGAGGTCCATAGCCTTCTGGAGCGCCCGGCCCCATCCCTTCATTGCCTCGGTGTTCTTGTCGATGAATGACCCCGTCGCAACCAGGCAAGTATCCGACCAATCCGTCACATAGTCGCGGGACCGCCAGATAACCTTCCCGCCACTTTCGGAAGCGATTTTCTCGGAAAGAGGGGATGCCGTCCAAGCAACATCGACGACGTTCTTTGACACCGCAGTCCAGGAATCGCTCGCGGATCCGACGCTGATCAGTTCGACATCCTTGCCGGGAACAAGACCGGCCTCCCGCAGGGTACGGTCTGCAAAATAGGAGGAGTTTGATCCGGGTGTACTGACTGCAACTTTCTTGCCTTTGAGATCCTGGATGGTCTTGATCGGGGAGTCTGCCAGCGCGATGAAGTCAACGGAAGCAGCCGTGTAGAGGTTGCCGAAGATCCTCACATCCATCCCCTTTTCCGCGGCAATGAAGACGGGGATGGTTGAAGAGGTGCCGAATCCAATACCCGACTCAATCCCTCTGACCGTATCCAGCCCTCCCGGGAACTGGATGTGCTCCAGCGTGAGGCCCTCTTCCTCGTAGTAGCCCTCGGACTGGGCGATGAAGAACGGAGCCGAGTGGATCAAACTCGCCAAGCCCGTAATCGCGACATCACCGGAATACCCTTTGGAAGCGCCACCGCCGCTGCCCCCAGCCTGCCCACAACCCGTCGTGAGCCCTAGAAACACGACACCCCCCGCTGCGGCCGATAGTTTCAAGAATCCCCGGCGGTCCGGATTGCCTAAGGTCGATTGCATGCGTTTCTCCTCGTCATTGTGTGTAGCGCATGATCCAGTAAGTGAAACACATCACTTCACTGCTGTCCAGATTATTCTTCTGCTAAGCAGAGTCTTGCTCTCGTACAAAGTCGAGCGCTACAACCGCACCATGCTCGATGAATGGGCCTACGCGGAAGCCCTACGCATCAGAAACCGCGCGTGTTGCCGCTCTGGCCAAAGTGGGATGCCGGTTGGAGTTGCCGCCGTGGCAATCGGCGGAACCAGGGCGTCCATGACCGGCTGTTCGTCCGGACCTCGGCCCCGCCCTGACGCCGGAGATCGTCAGCCCACGTCGCGACCAGGCATAGCCCGATCATCCATCCTCCAGCGCATGAGGTCGAACTCCCCGGAATGTCGGATGGAAAACTAACATTGCCGACGACAAAGGGACCTGAATCATGCCTGCGTGTGGAACTCCGACACGTCGGCTGCAATCTGATCTAGAAAATTGCACAGCGAATTACGCGCTGGCCCACCCTTTGTGCGCTCGGCGCCGACTGCTTCCCCGCTGCGGGTCTTCCTGGCCTTGGCAGCCCCTTTGCCCATGGTCACTGAGGCGCTGGGGTGTGTGCCCTCGCTGCGTTCGGCCGCGAGGCGTCCGCGTATCTGAGTTTCGTTCGCCCCGGTGTTTGCCAAGGATTCAGCGAACAATAATCATTGTTCAACCTTACATATCTTCATTGTCGGCGTTTCAAAGCGCGGGAGTTGCAGTGGATGCGAGAACTCCCGTTGCGTGTCCGTGTCCATCTAAGTTGACGCACTGCAGTCATACCCCAGAGCACGGCTGGCTTCCAGGCCAGCGCGGGCAACCACGGGCCCCAGCCGTTCGACGTCGGCGGGCCCAATCCGCTGGTTAGGAAACCCCAGGCCGATAGCGCAAGTGAGCCGCCCGGCGTGGTCGAATACGGGTGCACTGATGGAACCGACGTCCTCGTTCCGTTCCCCAAAAGCCGCATAAAACCCCTGTTCCCGGGCCATAGCCGCCTGTTTCTGAAGCTTTTCCAAGGACGCCGGCGTGCCGGGGGTAAAACTGTCGAGTCCGTGCTCGTCCAGGGCATCCCACGCCTCGGGGTCGAATGCAAGAAAAATTTTGCCCGGGGCTCCAGCATGCAGCGGCATCACCATGCCCACCATGAACGGCCGCATCACGACGTGGCGCGTCTCGGCAACGGCAACGATGGTCCGGAAGGCCCCATCCCGGACGTATAGGCATGCGGTCTCACCTGTGTCGTCGCGCAATTGCTGCAAGACCGGTTTCACCAAGCGGACCACGTCCAGCCCGAACGTCCCGGGAGTAGCCCAGCGCACCAGCCCGATGCCGATCCGGTACCGGTCGCCCTCGCGGTCCAGGAAGCCTTCCCGCAGCATGTTCTGCACCAGCCGCTGGCAGGTGCTGGAAGGCAGGCCCGTCTTCCGGATGATCTGCTGAAGCGTCGGCTCCGGAGCGTCGACCGAAAAACAGTCCAGGATCTCCGCCACCTTATGCAGGACCAGCAGGGGTGAGGCCCCAGCGCCCGGTTCCGTCGCCACTTTTTGTACATCCCTTCAGCTACTGTTCCGTGAGAGCCTCCAGCTTAGTGAGCCGGAAGCGGACCTTCGGAACGTGATCTATTTGACATCCTAGCCGGGTGACCCACATCATGGGACGAGAACCCACAGTGTGGGTCATATCCCTCAAGCCCCCAGCACAAAGACGTGGAGAAACCATGAGCACCCCCGAAGTCACTTGCGAAACCGCGCCCGAGCCCAAGCGCCCGGGCTCCTCCCGGGTGGGACTGATCGTCCCCAGCTCCAACACCACCATGGAGACTGAACTGCCGGAGCTGTTCCGCCGCCAGGCCGAGGCGACCGGCCACAAATACACGTTCCACTCCGCCCGGGCGGGCATGAAGAAGGTCACCCGCGAAGAGCTGCTGGCCATGGTGGGCAAGGCAGCTGACTGCGCGGAGGCAGTCTCCGACGCCGACGTGGACGTCATCGCCTACGCGTGCCTGGTCGCCGTCATGGCGCAAGGCCCCGAGGCCCATGTGGGCTCGGAGAAAGTTATCGCGGACGCCGCCGCCGGCAACGGCCACCCTGCCCCGGTCACCAGCAGCGCGGGCGCCCTGGTCCGGACCCTGCAGGAAATCGGCGCACGCAAGGTGGCCATGATCACCCCCTACATGAAGCCGCTCACCCAGATGGTTGTGGACTACATCGAAGGCTCGGGCATCACCGTGCTGGACGCGATCAGCCTCGAGGTGGCGGACAACCTTGACGTCGGCTGCCTTGACCCGCAGAACCTGCCCGCGCTTGCCCGCAGCCTGCAGCGCGAAGGTGCAGACGCCGTCGTGCTTTCCGCCTGCGTCCAGATGCCGTCGCTGGCCGCGGTCCAGGCGGTGGAGGACGAACTCGGGCTGCCTGTCATCACGGCGGCCACGGCCACGGCGTACGAGATCCTTAAGGCTCTCGGCCACCAGCCCGCCATCACCGGAGCCGGCAGCCTGCTGTCCGGCGCCGGCGTCCTCACCCCGGCGAACTCCTAGGCGGCCGGCACCATGTCCCTGTCACTTATCGCGTTCCTGGTCCTGGTGGCGGCCTTCGCCGTCGGCTCCTTCACCAAAATCAACGCCGGCCTGCTGGCCACCGTGGCCGCGTTCGGCGTCGGAACCCTCCTGGCCGGCATGTCCATCAAGGACGTCATGGGCCAGTTCCCCGCCGGGTTGTTCTTCATCCTGGTGGGTGCCACCCTGCTCTTCGCCATCGTGCGGATCAACGGCACCATCGACCTGCTGGCCTACTGGGCTGAACGGCTCGCCGGCGACCGGAAAATCCTGGTCCCCATCCTGATGTTCCTGCTGACGGCCGCCTTGGCTTCGGCCGGCGCGTTCACCCCCGCCGCCATCGCCATCGTCGCCCCGGTAGGCCTGGCGCTGGGCATGCGGTTCGGCATCAGCACCCTGGCCATGGGCCTGGTCATTGTCCAGGGCGCCAACGCCGGTGCCTTCTCCCCGGTCAACCCCTTCGGCGTGCTGGCCAACAAGATGCTGGACAGCGCCGGAGCAACGGACGGTTCGTTCAAGCTTTACGCCTACTGCTTCGTCTTCAATGCCATCCTGGCCGCGATCGCCTACGTCCTGGTCCAGGCCATCATGAAGCGCCGCATGGCCAAGACGGAGTCACGCCACACCGGTGACGCTGGGCATGTAGAGCACGACGGCGGCGCTGCCGCTCCCGCTGGAAGCAGCGCGACAGGCCCGTCCGGGACCGGAACGGCTGTCCTTACCGCCCCGGCGCACACTTCCGTGGCTGCCGAAAGCACCATCAGGACCGGTCCCGAGAAGGTGGCTGCAACGCCCATGCGGATCCTCACCCTGGTGGGCATCGGCGCCCTGCTGGTGCTCACCACCGTCCTGGGCCTGGACGTCGGAGTCGCTTCGCTGGTCATTGCCACCGTGCTGATCGTCCTGGACTCGAGCGTGCAGAAGCCGGCAGTGGAAAGCATGCCGTGGTCCGCGATCATCCTGGTGACTGGCATCGTCACCTACGTGGGCATGCTGGAAAAGATGGGTGCGTTGAAGGAACTCCAGGAAGGCATCGCCGGCCTGGGCAACAGCTCCCTTGCCGCTCTGCTCACCAGCTATGTGGTTGCCATCGTCTCGGCCTTCGCCTCCACCACGGGCACCCTCGGCGTGATCAGCCCGGTGGTGGCACCCATTGCCATGGACCCGCTCCTCACCCCCCTCGGAGTGGTGACGGCCATTGCCATCAGTTCCTCGGTGGTTGACGTGAGCCCGATGTCCACCAGCGGTGCCCTGCTGATGGCGAGTGCGCAGCCCAAGGACGAGCGGATGTTCTTCCGGGCGTTGCTGCTCTGGGCCATTGCGATGATTGGCATAGTGCCGCTCCTGGTGTGGTTCGTGTTCGTCCAGCTTGGCCTCGGCTAAACACGGCGGATTTGAAGGGAAGGGGTGTCCTGGCCGGGCACCCCTTTCTCGCTTCCCTAACTTTTTACGCCTTCGGGCGGAAGTGCCCGGGCCAGTCCTTGAGCCGGATCCGGTTGAGGTCATGGATCGTGCCCAGGGTGCCCCACTCGTCCAGGCCCAGCCGGGACAGCGGCTCCAACAGGTCGATCCGCGGGTGGCCGTCTTCCAGCACCGCGTCGCTCACGGCAGCGTGCGTCACTTCGCCGAAGACCAGGATGGAGTCTCCCATCGGCAGGAGCGTATGGAGGCGGCATTCGAGCACCGCCGGTGATTCCTTGACCCGCGGCGCGCCCACGGTGAGGCTCGGCTCCCGGGTGAGGCCGGCGGCGTCGAACTCGCTGACATCCGGCGGGAAATTTGTGCCGGTGGCGTTGACCTCCTCCAGCAGCGCGGCCGGGGCAAGGTTCACCACGAACTCTCCGGACTCGGTGATGTTGCGGAGCGAATCCTTCTCCCCCACGGAGGTGAACTGCACGATGGGCGGATTTGTGGACGCAACGGTGAAGAACGAGTGCGGGGCAAGATTGTCAACGCCCTCCGGCGATACGCTCGACACCCATGCGATGGGCCGGGGCACCACCACCGCGGTGAGCAGCCGGTAGAAATCGCGGGCGGACGTGTCAGTGGGGCTGAAATCAGTTCGCATGCTGCCAGACTACGGGCAGGTAAGCAAAGGAAAGGACACAGGACATGACGTTCCAGCCATACCATTCACCATCAACGGGGTGCGGGGTACGCGCCGTCCTCTTCGACACCTTCGGCACGGTGGTGGACTGGCGCACCGGCGTCGCCGGGCAGGCCGCCGCCTTCGCCGCGGCACGCGGGCAGGAGCTCGACGCCGAGGCGTTCGCTGATGACTGGCGCGCCCTCTACCAGCCAGCCATGGAGGCCATCCGCTCCGGATCCCGTGAATTCGCCACCCTGGACTCACTCCACCGCGAAAACCTGGACGAGGTGCTCCGCAGCCACGGCTTCGATCCGGACCGGCTGGACGCACGGGCCTTGGAGGAGTTGAACAAATCCTGGCACCGCCTGCCCCCATGGCCCGACAGCGTGGAGGGCCTGGCCGCCGTCCGCCGGGGCTACATCGTGGGCCCCTTGTCCAATGGCAACACCTTGCTGCTTGTGGACATGGCCAGAAACGCAGGGCTTCCGTGGGACGTGATCATCGGCTCGGACATGACGCGCACGTACAAGCCGCTGCCGGCGGCCTACCTTCGAACTGCGGAGTTCCTGGACCTCAGGCCCGGTGAGGTGATGCTCGCGGCCGCACACAACAACGACCT
The DNA here is from genome assembly GCF_023913835.1 of Pseudarthrobacter raffinosi. Classification (NCBI taxonomy): domain Bacteria; kingdom Bacillati; phylum Actinomycetota; class Actinomycetes; order Micrococcales; family Micrococcaceae; genus Pseudarthrobacter; species Pseudarthrobacter raffinosi. The sequence goes on from NZ_JAMXBG010000019.1 coordinate 82,087, forward strand.
GCGTGCTGCCCGGGAGGCCGGGCTGGCAACGGCGTTCATCGCGCGCCCCACCGAATACGGCCCGAGCCAGGATGCGGACCTGACGCCGGAGAGCGATTGGGACCTCACGGCGTCGAGCATCACCGGGCTGGCTCACCAGCTCGGTGCCTGAGCTGCGTAACTCCTCCGCCCGTCCGGCCGCGGGTGGAGTGGAGCCCTGCCGTCGGTGGGTTAACCTCCACCGCTTAAGGAACGCTACGCCCGCACTGCCCCAGCGCTTCCGGGAGTTCGGTCAAGGTCGCGACGGTGTAGTCGGGGGCGGCGAAATAGTCCGGGTAGTTGGCCCCGTTCCGGTTGATCCACGCTGTTCCCAGCCCGGCCCGGGCTGCCCCGTGGATGTCCCAGGGGTGCACGGCAACGAGCATCATTTCGCCAGGTTCCACGCCGCAGGCCCCGGAGGCGTAGTGGTAAGCGGTCGCTGCCGGCTTCCACGCTGGGGCATCCTCCACGGAAAGAAGTAGCTCGAACTGGGCCAGGATTCCGGCGGGCGTGAACAGTTTTTCTGCGACCTGGGCGGAGCCGTTGGTCAGCGTGACCAGCCGGTATCCGGCTGCCCGCAAGGCCCGGACGCCATGCGCGACGTCGGGATGCAGGCTGAGTCCTGTCATTCCCTCCATGACATGCGCCACCGCCTGGTCCAGGTCCATCCCTATGTCCGAAGTGGGTAGCAGCCCGCGCAGGGCCTCTGCGCCGATCTCGGCGAAGGCGCCGTTGCCGCCGGCAGCGGTGAGCGCGAAGCCGTCCCGCAGCAGCGTGGCAAACCAAAGTTTCGCCAATTGGGCCGGAGCGCCGACTTCGGCGAACCGCACCCCCATAGGCGACATGTCCGAAAGTGTTTCGTTGACATCGAAAACAATGACTGACGGTGCGCTGTTCATGGGTTCCCTTCGTCTTCACGGTCACGTAGCTCTTCAATCCGACCAATTGCCGCGCCCGGGCCATCGATGCTTCATCCAGTCTGCGCGCCGGTCCCAAACGGGCTCGGCGCGCAGGTCGGGATCGGATTTTCAGAAACAAGGCCTCCGGTCGTACACCCCGTCCCCAGCTGGCCGAACTGATGCGCTTCGCCCGTGACTGAGGCACTGTCGTGGTCCACAGCATGGACCGGCTCGCCAGCAACCTCGATGGCCTGCGTTCAGTGGTCCAAGCAATGACTGCAAAGGCGTGCGCGTGGAGTTCGTCAAGGAAAACTTGCTCTTCACCGGCGAGGCTCCCCGACGGCAGCCCAGTGCTACGGACAGAACACCCGCTGCCATGACGGCATATTTAGCGGAAAATACTTCCCCCGCCTCCGTCGTGAAGGTCCATCGATCCTCTGCCTCGCTAAACGTGGCACCACTTACACGAGTGTTAAGCTGGATGTCCTTTCGCAGATCAAAGCGGTCAGCAACATGGTTGATGTACTCGAGGATCTCCGGCTGCGACGCATAGCGTTCCGTCCAGTGCCACTCCTGCTGCAGCTCGTCAGAAAATGCGTATGAATAGTCCAGTGACTCCATGTCGCAGCGTGCACCTGGATAACGGTTGTGGTACCAAGTGCCTCCAATTCCATCGCCGGCTTCCAAAGCTCGGACGGAAAGGCCTAGCTCGCGTAGCTTATGTACGGAATAGACGCCGGCGAATCCTGCACCCACCACAATCGCGTCAAAATACTGCTTACCCTGAATCCTCTTTGATTCCTGCATCCTGATTCCCTTCTACAAGAGCCGTATAGCAACAACTATGCGAAGGTCATGTCCCCGACCACAGTCCATTTCTCGCTCACCGGTAAGGATAGTTTCCACCTACGCAGCTCAGGCCTGCCTGGGCGGGCAGGAGAACACTACTAGCCCGTTGACCGCATTATCCTTCTACTGGTACAGGTGCATAGTCGATTTCGAACTATTCGTGCCTGCGCGACAACGCTGTAGGACCAGCCCGCTCAACGTTTTAGCGAACACGGCCTCTTGTGTAGCCGGGCCCGGACCCCGAAAGTCCTGAGAACCTGGAGCCTGGCTAGGAGTTTCGTCGAGTTAGGGCGCACCCCAACCTGACGTCAGGCACCACTCGGGAGGGCTGTCAGAATAGGATCTGAAGTTCCGTTTCTAGACATACCCTATCGAGAGTCATAGGTTTTATCCACGAATCGGGTATATGAGGGTCAGCACGCTGGACCAGAGTGAAGCGCGTCGGCTCGACGGCCAAGCACTGGATCGGATGTTCAGTGACAAGGCCTCCGGCCGGGACACACTCAGGCCCCAATTGGCTGAACTACTGCGCTTCGCCCGTGACGGAGACACCGTCGTGGTCCACAGCATGGACCGGCTTGCCCGCAACCTGGATGACCTGCGTGCACTGGTCCAGGCTCTGACCCGCAGAGGCGTACGCGTGGAGTTCGTCAAGGAACACCTGGTCTTCACCGGCGAGGACTCCCCCATAGCCAATCTCATGCTCTCGGTCATGGGTGCCTTCGCAGAGTTCGAACGGGCCCCTATTAAGGAACGTCAGCGTGAGGGCATTACTCTGGCGAAGCAACGAGGCGCCTACCACGGACGCAAGAAGACCCTCACTCCAGAGCGGGCTGCCGAGCTGGTACAACGTGCAGCCGGCGGAATTCCAAAATCCACTCTTGCCCGCGACTATGGGATCAGCCGGGAAACGGTGTACCAATACCTGCGCCAAGCCGAGCAGTGACACGAGTGCGGTGCCGCCGCCCATAACCGAGGACACTTTCATAGGTTATCCACCGCTACTGCTGTTGAGGAGCTACCCTGACGGCTCCAATTTCCAGCCGTGGATAGCCCGAATTCACCTCAGCCGTGGACCGCTCAAAGTCACCCTAGGCACGGCAGCGCGGTCAGGAAGAAAGGGCTTGTCCTTGGCAACCCGACTGAGATCCCTCTTCAGGGGTCTGGGCAGGGTGACGAAGGGTCCGCTATCGGCTCCTTCGTGGGGTCAGGGGAGGGGCCCTTTCCTTGACTTGAGTCGAGCCGTCGTCCTGCCGCAGAGCCCGTAGTGGTAGCTCTGAGTGACGCCGGCGCAGTCAAGGCAGGGAGCAGGGTTGTCGCCATCGGCAGATGGCAAAAGGGGAAGAACGCCTGCTTTGCAGGACCGCCAGGCCACAGGCGTATGATTTCCCGGCACGCGATAGCTTTGGCCGGGTCTGATCTATTTTTACCGGTGCTCCTTTGTGAGTGGACTACTCGGCGATGTCCTCCGCCCATAATTCAGGGTGTTCGTCCTGGAAGGTGCGCATCATCTCGACGCATCGGGCATCATTCAACACCACCACTTCGACGCCCCGTGAGCGGAGAAGTTCGAATTCGCCGGGGAACGTCTCGGACTCGCCCACCACCACGCGCGGAATCTTGAATTGGATGATGGTCCCGGTACACATCGCACACGGCGCCAGGGTGGTGTAGAGGGTTATGTCCCGGTAGCTCTTCTGGCGTCCGGCAGCCCGCAGCGCAGACATCTCGCCGTGGGCGATTGGATCGCCATGCTGGACACGCTCGTTGTGGCCGCTGGCAATGACGACCCCGCCGCGGGCCAAGGCAGCACCGATCGGGATGCCGCCCTCTCGGAGGCTCTTTTGTGCGGCCTCGTAGGCAGCCTCGAAGACCGGGTCTGTGATGGTTCGTTCAGTTTCGGACATGGGTGCAGTCTAAATCGCGCGCGTCGAAGAATTGTCGGCGGCCGCTGACGGCTTAACATCGACCAGATTCCCTGACCTTTTGTCGTTCCTCCACCGACGTCGCCACGGCCGTGAACCCACGCACCGGCAAACGGCGGGCAACCGGTGAAATGGGCCCTGCTCCGGAAGCTCTGTTCCATGACGCGTCAGACGAGTAAGCTGAATGTAGCTACCGTCAGGAGACCGAGATGCCCCAAACCAAGAGGCCGGCGCGGGCCCGGAAAACCGCAGTCGAAGCACAAGATCGCCCCGACTTTGACGTGCACGTTGAGTCGACAACGCCGGAACGACTGCGCCGTCTGACAGAGGAGGCCAGAGCCGGGCTCAATGCCATGAACGAACTGTTCGTACTGAATCGATCAATCACAGCAATGGCCGCGCCGTCAACGGCCGCCGAGACCGAGGACCTGCGCGATCTCATCACAGACCTTCAAAACCGTATAGCGCCATTGGCGGCATCTCCTTCTTTCGTCCGCTCACTGACCACCATTGCCGAAAACATGGAGCAGAGCATAGCGGCGCTGGGTCCGGCCCTTGCCGATATTGAGACGCCGGTGTCACCTCAGCTGGCCCGCAGTGTGGCGGCGACGGAGAGCGCCTGGCGGGAACTGGAAGCCGAATTTGGCCTGCTCTCCAGCCTCCAAGTCTCCGAGCTGGTTGGCTCCAAGTCGCCAAACCGCAGCTATGCCTCTGAGCAGCATGCCAAGGGCAGGCTGATCGCGGTGAAGCGCCCCGGCGGGCTCCGCTATCCAGGCTTCCAGATCGACCGCAGCGAGCACACCATCCGGCCCGTTATGGCCGACCTGATCCGTGTCGCCGGTGACGCCGGGCGCTCCGAAGCAAGCCTGGCCTTGTGGATGACCTCGCGCACCGGCTACCTGGACGGGGACCGGCCGGTCGATCAGCTTTCCCAGCCCGACAAGGTGGTGGAAGCGGCCCGGCAGTCCTTCAACGTCCAGTGGTGAGGTTCGTCCCGGGCAAGCCGTTTGAGCCGGAAGAGTACGTGCTGAAGTCCGGCACACCGCTGTACCGTGTGTTCAGCAATGGCCGTAAAGGTGGCGTGACGGAGTTCAACCCCGGTTTCGGCTCCGCCACCCGGTTCGCTTTCTTCGGAGATCCCGCGATCCCTGTCCTTTACCTGGCACAGACTGAGGAGGCCGCAGTCTGCGAGTCCCTCCTGCACGACGTCCCGCCGGGCCCCGGCCGGGTCATGTACGACAGCATTGCCGACAAAATCTGCGCGCCTCTGGCCCCCACACGGGACCTGCGGCTCGTATCCCTTATGGGAGACGGGCCGCGCAAGCTCCAAACCGAAGCCAAACACGTGACCGGCACGATGGCCTCGCAGTACGGTCGCACCGTGCGTTGGGCGGAGGCCGCGCACAAGGCTGGATTCGACGGCCTGGTCTGGATGAGCAACCGCCGCAACACCGACCAGGCCTACGTCTTTTTCGGCGACAGGGTCAACCCCGGGGACCTGGTGGCGTTGTCCGGGCACGGACGGATCTTTGCCGCCGGCCCGGACTTCGACTGGCTGGCCGATTATCTCGCACAGCTGCATCTTGACATCCTGACCCCATGAGCCAAGGCACCCCTGGCAGGCCAAGTGGACGCTGGACATTCGGCCGAAGGGCTTCCCGCCCGATTCGAGCGAAGGCACGGAAAACCCGTGGTGGGGCCGGTGTTGCTGCCGAACGCACCGAGAGCGGTCCCAGCGGACTAAGCATGAATCCCTGACGTCCTTGCAGTGAGGTCAACAAGGGCTTGGATGACGGAACGCCCCCAGGCGACGTGCGGGCGGAGACTCATGTCCTGAGCGGGTGCGAGAATGCACCTATGTCACTCACGCCCCTCCATCGCGCTCTGGGCCTTTCATCGTCACCACTGGATTTTTCGCTGCTGGACAAAGCCATCGAACAACAGGTCCAGGAACGAGATGACCTCGATTGGAAGAAGGAGCTGCGCCAGGTGTTCTCTGCGCGAGTCTCTGCGTGCCGGGCTCGGCCCATTCCGGCGCTGCGACGATGTGTCCCTCATAGGAGAGCGCTTGTTGTTTCGTCTGGGGGAGTCTGTCTTAGATGTGGGCGGCGTAGCGGACGCTGCGGTCGTTCTTGGTGCCGCAGATAGGAATGCCGATCGTCTCGTTGTGATTTTGGTCAGAAGATTAAGGTAGGCCCCACTTCCTTGTTGCCCTTCGCTGTCGTCAGCGCCTCATAGGTGCGGCGTCCGCGTCCGCAGCGCAAAAGGTGTCGGTCCCCTGGCTAGCCCCTGCCGATGAACGGCATTCCCGCAGCAGTGATCACCACCGAGCCCACGCTGGCCGACGGCGGCATGCCTGCCATCAGGAGCACGGCACGCGCGGCGTCCTGCACCGGGAACGTGGGCTCCACCCTGCGGCTGCCGTCAGCCTGCAGGGCACCGGCGTCCACGCCGATGGTGGCCATGATGTCCGTGGCTGTGTTGCCGATGTCGATCTGGCCGCATGTGATGCCGAAGCCCCTGCCGTCCAGCTCGATGCTCTTGGTCAGACCCGTCATGGCGTGCTTGGTGACCGTATAGGCCACCGTCCGCGGCCGCGGCGAATGCGCTGAGACTGACCCGTTGTTGATGATGCGGCCACCCTGCGGATCCTGGGATTTCATGGCCCGCACGGCGGCGGCGGCGCACAGCATGGAGCCGGTAAGGTTCACCGCCACCACCGCGTCCCAGTCGGCCACGCTGATTTCATCCACCGACGCGGCCGGGCCGAACACGCCGGCGTTGTTGAACAGGACGTCAACCCTCCCCCACTTGCCGAGGGCCGCAGCGAAAAGGCGCTCGACGTCGTCGGGCACGCTCACGTCGCAAGGCACCGTCAGTGCCTGGCGGTGACCGGCCGCGGACTCCAGCAACGGAGCCTCACGGCGGCCGGCCAACACCACGCGGTATCCGTCGGCCAGCATGAGCCGCGCCACCGCCCTGCCAATTCCGGAACCTGCACCGGTCACGACGGCGACCGGTGCCGGCCGGTGCGGTTGTACGGGCCGGTGGGTTGCAGTCATGGGTCGCTCCTTGTGTTGATGGCCAGGCTAAGGTGCAGCGGGCACTTCCGCTGCCGTTATTGGCCAGCCTATGACCGTCTTGGGCCGCGGGGTGGCGTAGGTCCGGACCTTTGAGGTGCTCAGCCGCATGCGGACCAGCCCTTCGGCGATGGTCACCGCCGAGGCCACACCGTCCACCACGGGGACGCCGGCACGCTTCCGGATCTCCTCGTCCAGACCGGCCATGCCGCCGCACCCGAGGACAATGACTTCCGCCTTGTCCTCGCGGACGGCCAGCAGCGCCTGTTCGATGATGGCTTCCACCGCGCGCTCCGGCTCCTCCTCCAGTTCAAGCACGGCCATGCCGCTGGCCCGGACCGAGGCACACCGGGCGTCGAGGCCGGCCAGCTTCAGCCGGTCCTCGATCAGCGGCACGGCACGGTCCAGGGTGGTGATCACGGAGTACTTGTGGCCCAGGAACATCGCGGTGCTCGCGGCCGCCTCGGTGATATCCACCACCGGAACGTCCAGGAGCTCCTGGAGCCCTTCGCGGCCGTGCTCGCCGTAGCCGGCCTGGATGACGGCGTCGAACGGTTCCGGATAGTTGACCACGGCGTCCATCACGGCGATTGCCGCGAGGTAACTCTCAAAGTTTCCCTCGCAGGAGTCTGCGCCGAAGCGGGGCGTGATTCCAATGATTTCCGTTCCGGGTGCCGCCACGCTGCGGGCCGAGGCGGCGATGGAGTCGGTCATGGACTGCGTGGTGTTGACGTTGGCCACAAGGATGCGCATGGCGCTTTCCCCTTTCGGGACAGGTTGGTTAGTTAGTGGGTGCTGACGATGGCGATGGGCTCGCCGTCGACGTCGTCGAACTGCTGCTTGCGGTCCGCAATCAGGTAGTACACCACTGCCGCGATGCCGGCTGCGAAGAACCAGGAGAACGGGGCGGCTCCCTCGAAGGCCGGAACAAAAGCGATCACGAGGGCGACGGTGGCAGACGGTATCAGTGCCATGATCGCTTTGGGGTTGAAGCCCTTTTTGTAGAAGTAGGCTCCCGTGGGCGACTCGATGTAGAGCTCCGGAACGTTGACCTTGCCGCGGCGAAGCAGCCAGTAGTCTGCCATGACCACGCCGAACAGCGGCCCCAGCAGCGCGCCCAGTCCGCCGAGGAAGTACACAATGACCAGGGGGTTGTTGTAGAGGTTCCAGGGAAGGATGATGAGGCCGATCGTACCGCTGACCCACGCCGCCTTGCGGAAGTTCAGGTGCTTGGGGAACAAGTTCGTCAGTGCATAGACGGGGGCCACGAAGTTGGCCATCAGGTTCACGGCGATGGTCAGGATCAGCAGGGCCAGGCAGGCCAGGACAAGGAAGAGCGTGTTCGGGATGGTCTGGACAATGTCCGAGGGGCTCTCGATGATTTTGCCGCTGATTTTGAACTGGCCGCCTGCCATGACGACCACGATGGCGCCGAAGACGAGCATGTTGATGGGGATGCCCCAGAAGTTTCCGCGGACCACGGCCTTCTTGGAGACAGCTGAGCGGGTGAAGTCGCAGAAGTTCAGGACGAAGGTTCCGTAGATGGAGACCCACAGTGCGCCGCCGGCAAAGATGGTGCGCCACATGTCGGCGCCTTCGAGCGCATTGTCCGATGCCCAGGCGATGGAGCCGCCGGCTTCCGCGAAGATCCAGATGGCGATGGCAGCCATGGTCACCAGGATGATGGGCCCGGCGAAGGCCTCGTACTTGCGGATCATTTCCATGCCGAAACTGACGATGACCAGCTGGACGATCCACAGTGCAACGAAGGCAATCCAGCCGAGTGTGGACAGGCCCATGATGGAGTTGCCATCCAGCTCCTTGAGGGAGGGGACCATGGCCACGAGCATTACGCGGAGGACCACCGAGGCCAGGTACGTCTGGATCCCAAACCAGGCGATGGCGACGGCGCCGCGGAGCAGGCTGGCGATCTGGGCACCGCGGATACCGAAGCTGATCCGGCTCATGACCGGGAACGGTACACCGGTCTTGACCCCCATGAAGCCGGAGAAGTTGAGCAGGGCAAAGAGCAGCACAGCTCCGATGCCCAAGGCAAGGAGGATCTGCCAGCCTCCAAGCCCGAGGGCGAAAAGGCCGATGGCGAACGCATAGTTACCGAGGCTGTGGACGTCGTTGGCCCAGAGCGTGAAGATGCTATAGCCGGTCCACCGGCGGCCTTCACGCTTGGTGGGGGCAAGGTCTACGTTGTACAGGGTGGGGCTGATGGCCAGGCCTGAGACGGCGGTGGCCGAATCACAAAGTGCGTCGACACCCATGGAGGGGTGGGCCGCTTTGCCCATGTCCGATGGGGTCTCGGGTGCCGGGTCTAGGCCGGTCAACGGTGTTGTTTGCATCGTTATCTCACTTCTTGAAGATGTCTTCCATGTTCCGCTGTGGGATTTATGCCGGAAACTAACGGCAGGAGCGTCGCTGCTTTTTCCACAATGCGGAAAATGGGTATCGAGTAGTGAAATAACGGTATGACCTGGGTCACGCATCAGTCAAGGGGTCGCCGGAAGACGGCCAGTCACAAACGGTTACTACCGCAGCAACGCGGGGTCAGATGCGGCCCATTAAACCCCGCCCCACGGGCCGTATCTGACCCCGCGTTGGTCTTAGCGGGAGGGGACCAGCCCTGCCTCCTTCAAACCTAAGTAGATCTTGTCCCGGCCGATCGGCAACTCCGCGAACCGGACCCCCGTGGCGTTCCGGATGGCGTTGGCCAAGGCCGGGGCCACCGGATTGAAGGGGCTTTCGCTCATGGATTTCGCACCGAGCGGGCCTACCTGGTCGTTGGTGGAAGCGAAGTAGACCTCGCTCCGCGGCACGTCCGCGAAGGACGGGATGTGGTACTGCCGCAGGATGTCCGTGGTGACCCGGCCGGCGTCGTCCACCCGGACCTCCTCATACAGTGCAGCGCCCAGCGCCTGCGCGATGCCGCCCTCGATCTGGCCGCGGCACTGCCGCGGATTCACCACCACGCCGGCGTCGGCTGCCTGCACACTCTGCAGGATCCGCAGCTCCCCCGTGCCGGTGTTGACCGCCACCCGGAACCCGTGCACGTTGAACGCCACCGATCGCGGCGTCCCGTCCCAGTTGCCCTCGACGGCGAGCTGCACGCCCTGGTCCCGCGCGGCGTTGTGGATGTCCGCGAGCAGAACCCGCCGTCCGGCACAGTCCACGCCGCCGTCGTCGAGCACGCACTCGGTCTCCGGCACACCGGTCAGCGCCGCGGCGACGGTGACGATCCGGGAGGCCAGCCCGGTGGCCGCCAGGAGCGTGGCCTTCCCGGCCACCACGGTGCCGGCTGAACCGAACGCGCCGGTATCGTGCTCCACCAGGTCGGTATCGGACTGCCGCACGGCAACCTTCCCCGCCGTGGTGGCGAGCGCCGTCGCGGCCAGCTGTGCGTGCACCGTGGTGGTGCCGTTGCCGAATTCGGCGGTCCCGACGTCGGCCGCGAACGTGCCGTCGGCGAGCAGGCTCACGCGGGTGTGGGCGAAGTGGCCGCGGGGCGGGACGGTGTCGATCATGGACAGCGCGGAACCTTCCCCGGTGACCCAGTCCGGACCGAGGTCGTCGAGCCCGGCGTCGCGGTAGCGCTGCTTGCCACGGTCCAGGGCATCACGCACCAAGGAGATGCACTGGTCCAGGCCGTAGCTGCCGTAGCGGACGTCCTCCTCGGGCTCGGGGTTGGTGGAGAGCATGTCATCGCCTTCGCGCACCATGTTCCGGCGCCGGAATTCCAGGGGGTCCACGCCGATGCCAACAGCCAGCTCATCGATGGCCGACTCGATCGCGAAGATCATCTGGCTCAGCCCGTAGCCGCGGAAGGCTCCGGCCGGCACGGTGTTGGTGTAGACGGCATGCGCGTCCACTTTCTTGTTGGCGCACTTGTACACGGCCAGCGACTCCCCGCAGCCGTGGAACATCACGCCGGGGGCGTGGTTGCCGTAGGCGCCGGTGTTGGTGACCACGCCCAGCTGCAGCGCGGTGAGGAGACCGTCCTTGCTGGCGCCGGCCTTGAGTTTGATGGTGAAGGGGTGCCGCGTGGTGGTGGCGGTGAACTGCTCCGTGCGGGTGAACTCCACCTGCACGGGCCGGCGCAGCGTGAACGTGGCGAGGGCAACGAGGTCCTCGGTGAGCACTTCCTGCTTGCCGCCGAAGCCGCCGCCCACGCGTCCGGCCACCACGCGGATGCGGTCCTCAGGAAGGTCGAACACCCGGCCCAACGTGCGCCGGACCAGGAACGGGACCTGGCTGGAGGTGCGGACCACGAGGCGGTCTTCCTCGTCGAGCCAGGCGATGGAGGAGTGCGTTTCCAGGGCGACGTGCTGCACGCGCTGCGTCCTGTACGTGTGCTCATGGATGAAGTCGGCAGCGGCGAAACCGTCCGACACACTGCCCAGCTCCGAGTGCAGCTCGGCCACGACGTTCTGCCGCGGCCGCGAGATCCGGGCCTTAACGGCGTCCTTGTCCCCGTGCAGTGCCGGGGCGCCGGGGAGCATGGCGTCCTGCGGGCTGAAGACGGTGTCCAGCAGCTCGTATTCCACCTGCAGGGCGCGGGCCCCGGCCTCGGCGGCACTCACGGATTCGGCCACGACGGCGGCCACGCGCTGGCCGATGAACCGCACCACGTCATCGAGGACGCGGGTGTCGTCGGGATCGTCCGTGTAGAGCTCGTGCTGGGCGGTGGAGAAGTGCTGCGCCGGGGCGTCCTCGTGTGTAAACACCGCGACGACGCCCGGCACCTGAAGCGCGGCCGTCCTGTCGATGGAAACAATCCGTGCGTGCGCGTGGGGTGAGCGCAGCAGCTTCAGGTGCAGCAGGCCGTCTAGCTCGTCAGCCGGGACATCCAGGGTGTAGCGGGCGGTTCCGGTGACGACGGCGAGGCCCGCCGGGGCGGGCACGTTGTCGCCGAGCTGCCCGGCCTGGGCTGCCGTGGTGCCGGCGGCGGAAGCCGGACGGGCGGCGCCAGCTGCCGCGCCGCCGTCGTGCGTAAGGGTCCCGCATACTGCGTCCGCGATGGAACGGTAGCCGGTGCAGCGGCAGAGGTTACCCTTGAGGCTGCGGGGCAGGTTGGCTTTCTGTTCGTCGTCGAAGGTGGCTGCGGTCATCATCATGCCGGCGGTGCAGAAGCCGCACTGGAAGCCCTGTTCGGCCAGGAACTGCTCCTGCACGGGGTGCAGCGCACCGCCCTGGGCGAGGCCTTCGACGGTGATGACGGCCTTGCCGTCGGCGCGGACGGCCGGGTAGATGCAGCTGTGTACGGGGGTGCCGTCCACGTGGACGGTGCAGGCACCGCAGTCGCCGCCGTCGCAGCCTTTCTTGACCCCGAAATTGCCCTGTTCGCGCAGGAACGTGCGCAGGCACTGGCCGGGGCGGGGTGTGGCCGGGGTGGCGGTGCCGTTGATTTCGATTGCCATGCTCAGGCCTCCTTCTGCTGCTTGTTCTGTGCTGTGTCGGGTTGCGCGCTTGGCTGCGGCGACAAGGCGTGCGGCCGGCCGGCCCAGAAATCGCCTGACACGGTGAGCCGTTCCTCCAGCAGTTCCGCTCGGATCTCCTCGGCAAGCCGGAGGGTCATGTCCCGGCGCCATTCGGGCAGCCCGTGGATGTCGTTGTGGTACAGCTCCGCGGGAATGGCCTTCCCGACGGCGGCCGCCAGGGCCGCGGGGCCGGCCATCTTGGCAGCGGTGAACCGCAGCTGTACGGGGCGTTTGGTGGCGGCGGTTACGGTGATGACCAGGCCGCCGTCGGCGTCGCGCCGTCCTATCAGCAGGACTCCGGAACGGCCGAGGTTGCTGAGCGAGAGCCGCCGGAAGGCCACTTTCGCGGACAAGGCCGACGCCGGCAGGTGGATGCTGCGCAGGAGCTCGCCGGGTGCCAGGCTGTTTTGCCCGTCCCCGGTGATGAACGTGGCCACCGGGACCGTGCGGCTGCTGCCGCCGGGGCCGAGGATGGTGGCGGTGGCGTCCAGCCCTGCGCAGAGCGAGATCATGGGCCCGGCCGGGAGCGAGGTGCACAGGTTGCCGCCCACGGTGGACATGTTCCAGACCTTGAAGGATGCCACGAAGGAGTCGCAGCATGGACGGAACAAGTCCAGGCCCGGCCACTCCCTGCCGGCAACTTCGTCCGAACCCGGCAGGGCGTAGAGCTCCGCGACGGTGCATGTGGCGGCCAGTTCAATCCCGGCGTTGCTCACGGTCACGGCCGGCCAACCCGCTTCGCCAAGGTCCAGCAGCCGCTTCAGGACGGTACTCCCGTAGGAGAACAGGACCGTGCCGCCGGCCAGCCAGGCATCGCCGTCGCGCCATTCGGCGGGGTCCGTCGTGGGCACGACGGCCTCGATGGTGTTCATGTCCATGGGTTCTCCTGGCGGGGTTCGTGCGTGCGGGGTTCGTGCGTGCGGGGTTCGTGCGTGCGGGGTTCGTGCGTGCGGGGTTCTGATGTGGGGTGGATGGGGCCGCTGCCGTCCTTGAGCGAGGATGCCTTGAGCGGCGCCGGCGTGGTGCTGCCCCGTCCGGCCCGGCCACGGGACGCGAGGATCTCGGCCGTGATGGAAACAGCCACTTCTGCCGGGGTGACCGCGCCCAGATCCAGGCCGATGGGCGAATGGAGCCGCTCCAGCGCTTCCGCCGGCGTGCCGTCCGCGAGCAACGCGTCGATGCGTTGGCGGTGGCTGCGCCGCGAACCCATGGCGCCCACATAGGCGAGGCCCAGGCCGAGCGCGGTTTCCAGCAGCGGGATGTCGAACTTGGGGTCGTGGGTCAGCACGCACACCACGGTGCGGCCGTCCACCCGGCCCGCGGCTGCTTCTGCCTCCAGATAGCGGTTCGGCCAGTCCGTGACCACCTGGTCGGCGGCGAGGAATCGGCCCTGGTTCGAAAAAGCCGGCCGGGCATCACACAAGGTGACGTCATAGCCCAGCAGTTTCCCGGCCGGGAGCAGCGCGGCGCCGAAGTCGTTGGCGCCGAAGATCAGCATGCGCGCGGCGGGGAGCCGGCTTTCCACAAACAGGGTGATGGGTTCGGGGTGGGTCTGGTCCCGGCTGTCGGAGCAGCCGCCGGGTGGTGCCACGCGGACCAAACCGGCGCGGCCGCCTTGGAGCAGCGGCTCGAGCTGGGCGGCTGCCGCGTAAACAGTGGCGGGATGGTCACCCACCAGCCGGGCAAGTTCCGGGGACTCCATGGCGCGGAACCGCACAGGATCCTGCACGACGACGGCTCCCCCGCCCGCGTCGAGCCGGCGGATCAGCGCCACGGCAGTGGTGGAGTGGCGGCCCACCAGGCCGTTCAGCATGGCGAAGTCCATGGCCTCCAGCGAGGATCCGAGCGGCTGGATGTGGACCTCCAGCTCTCCTCCACAGGAGAGTCCGACGGCGAACGCGTCCTCGGCACTGTAGCCGAACGACTCAAGGCGGCTGCCGCCGTCGCGCATTACCGCAAGGGCGGCGTCCACTACGGCGCCCTCCACGCAGCCACCGGAGAGGCTGCCCAGGACGTCCCCGTGTTCCGACACAAGCATGGACGTGCCGAGCGGCCGGGGCACGGAGCCGCCCGCGGCCACGATGGTGGCGACGGCGCAGCGCTGGCCGGAGACCGCGGGCCGCCAGCCTCCCAGTGAAGGTATTAGGTCCAGCATGGCAACACGTCCTTTACCACTGAGGTCCCGGACGGGAAGACCGTCCGGAACAGAGCGCGGTCTTGCCTCATAATCTCATTCCTTGCTGGTGTAGAGGGAAAGTCCGGGGAGTTGTTTGAGGGGACCGGGGCGGGGCCTCTAATCCAGCCCCGGTCCGTGACGGCCCAGCCGCACTCCACCGCCGCCCGCCGTCGTAGGTTCTGATGCTGTGGACCACGGCGGCGGACGCCTACTCGATGCGGTGGGTGCGGATGGACCGCCGTTTAAGGCGACATGACACGTTTAAGGCGCCCGAATGGGCAGTTACGCCGGGGGTCTACGCGCCCAGCAGGGCGTTGATCGGCCCGCGGGCGAAGTAGATGATGAAGCCCGCGGTGACCACCCACATGAGCGGATGGACCTTCCTGGCCCGGCCGGACGCCGCACTGATGACCGCGAAAGAGATGAATCCGACGCCGATGCCGTTGGCGATCGAGTAGGTCAGCGGCATGGTGATGATGGTCAGGAAGGCCGGCAATGCGATCGAGAACTTGCTGAACTTGATCTCGCGGATCTGTGCCATCATCATGGCGCCCACCACCACCAGGGCGGCTGCCGCCACTTCGAGCGGCACCACCGAGGTCAGCGGCGTAAAGAACATCGAGCCCAGGAACAGCACTCCGGTCACCACGGAGGCCAGGCCGGTACGGGCACCTTCGCCGATGCCGGCCGCGGAATCGATGTAGACGGTGTTGGACGAGCCGGACGTTCCGCCGCCCACCACTGCGCCCATGCCCTCGACGATGAAGGCCGACTTCAGCCTGGGGAACGTACCGTCCTTGTGCGCCACTCCGGCGCTCTTGGCGAGCCCGGTCATGGTGCCCATGGCGTCGAAGAAGTTGGTGAACACCAGGGTGAACACCAGCATGGTTGCCGCGAGGCCGCCGATCCTTGAGAACGAGCCGAAGAGATCGAACTGGCCCACCAGGCTGAAGTCCGGGGCGGAGACCAGCTGGCCGGCGAGCACGGGCACGTTGAGGTGCCAGCCGCCGGGGTTGTCGGCGCTGCCGGGACCGATATGCATGGCGGCCTCGACGACGGCGGCGAGGGCTGTGGTGGCGACGATTCCGATCAGGAGGCCGCCCTGGATCTTGCGGGCCACGAGGATTCCCATGACCAACAGACCGACGATGAAGACGAGGGTGGGGATGGAGGTGATGGAGCCGTCGTTGCCGAGCTGGACCGGCGGGCCGCCTTTGGTGGGGCGGACGAAGCCGGAATCCACAAAGCCGATGAAGGCGATAAACAGGCCAATGCCGACGGTGATGGCAGCCTTGAGTTCCTTGGGGACTGCCTTGAAGATCGCCGTCCGGGCACCCGTGGCGCCGAAGAGGACGATCAGGACACCGTTGATGACCACCAGGCCCATGGCTTCGGGCCAGGTGACGTCCTGGATGACGGCCACTGCCAGGAACGAGTTGATGCCCAGGCCCGCTGCGAGCCCGAACGGCAGGTTGGCGACGAGGCCGAACACGATGGTCATAACGCCGGCGGTGAGCCCGGTAACGGCCCCCACCTGCGCTGCCGAGAGCCAGCCGCCGGCGACGTCCGTGGGGGCGTTCTCGGCCGAGAAACCGCCCAGGATCAGCGGGTTGAGGATCACGATGTAGGCCATCGTGAAGAACGTGACAATGCCGCCGCGGAATTCGCGCGCCAGCGTGGAGCCACGCTTGGTGATCTGGAAGAAACTATCCAGGAAGGATTTCGACGCCGGGGGCCGGGGTGCCGCCGTGTGCTCTGCGCCTTCGGGCGCAGCCTGCTTTTCAGCTGCGGTTCGCATTTCTGCGGGGTCCAGGATTGTCATGTCAGCCACCGGATCCTAGTAGTCAATCCTGGAATCGAGCGTGTTCCAGGTCTTGAACGGTTCCAGGATGGCGGGAGCCTGGGGGTCGCCCAGTTCCAGCTTGGCGACCGGCATCAGTGCATCCCGGTCCTCGTTCTCGAAGTACTCGTAGAAGACCGCGTCGTCGAAGCCCACGGAGGCTGCGTCGTGCCGGTCGGCGGCGAAGACCACGTTGCCGATCCGGGCCCAGAGGGCCGAGGCCAGGCACATGGGGCAGGGCTCGCAGCTCGTGTAGAGGGTGGCTCCGCTGAGATCGAAGGTGCCGAGCTCGCGGCAGGCATTGCGGATGGCGGTGACCTCGGCGTGGGCCGTGGGGTCGTTTGTGGCGGTGACCCGGTTGACGCCTTCGAAGGCGCGGCCATCCGCGGTGACAACGACAGCGCCGAACGGGCCGCCGCTGTCCAGGACGTTGGCTGTTGCCAGATTTATGGATGCGGCCAGGAAATGTTCGGCCGTGACGGTTGTGCTCATTTTGCGACTTCCTTAGTGGCAAGGAAGCCCAGTAACCCTGAGACGGGGACGCGCCAGTGATACGGCTACCAGGCTTCAGCATGTGCTTTTGAAGGTTCGCCTGGTAGATAGCTTCCCGGAGTCCGGGTGCCCGCCTTTGGCAAGATCGAGATTAGCACCGGATGTGTGAGCAGCGCCATAGTTTTCTGGAAACTTAATTTCGTGATGTGAAATTACCTAGCAACGCGGGGTCACATACGGCCTATCCAGAGGCGCGGAATGGGCCGTATGTGACCCCACGTGGCATTGACTTCCGTCGCGGCAGCACCCTAGGCTGGCGCCACCTGGATCAGCAGACAGGGCCTAACTGAGCTGGAACGCATTTGTTGCCGACCAGACAAGGAGCCATCCATGGCCCACCCGCATATCCCGTCCAGGCTCTGGATCAGGACCCCGCTCGCCGCTTTCACCGCCAACGGGCTCGACGCCGGCGGCGGCATCATGGTCAGCGGCGGCATCATCGCCGAGCTGGTTCCGGCCGGCGGGCAGCCGTCCGCACCCTGCGACTCGACGTTTGACGCCTCCGCGCATGTCCTGATGCCGGGCCTGATCAACACGCACCACCACTTCTACCAAACCCTCACGCGCGCCTGGGGTCCGGTGGCCAACGCCCCGCTGTTCCCCTGGCTGCAGAACCTCTACCCGGTCTGGGCGCGCCTGACTCCGGACAGCCTGGAACTCGCGGTGAAAGTGGCCCTGGCCGAGCTGCTGCTCTCCGGCTGCACCACGGCAGCCGACCACCACTACTTGTTCCCCGCGGGACTCGAGGACGCGATCGACGTGGAGGTCGGCGTCGTACGCGAACTCGGCATGCGGGCCACCCTTACGCGCGGCTCCATGACCTTGGGAACGGACGACGGCGGCCTGCCGCCGCAGTCCACGGTGCAGCGGCCGGAGATCGTTCTGGCGGACAGCGAACGCCTCATCTCCCAGTACCACGAGCGTGGCGACGGCGCCGTCATCCAGATTGCGCTGGCACCGTGCTCGCCGTTCTCGGTGACCAAGGAAATTATGGCCGAGAGCGCCCTGATGGCCGAGCGGTTTGACGTCCGGCTGCACACGCACCTCGCTGAGACCATCGACGAGGAAGACTTCTGCCTCTCGATGTTCGGCCTGCGCACCGTGGACTATCTTGAGAGCGTCGGCTGGCTGGGCAACCGCACCTGGCTGGGCCACGGTATCCACTTCAACGACGACGAGATCGCCCGGCTGGGAGCCGCCGGCACCGCCGTTGCACACTGCCCGACGTCGAACATGCGGCTCGCGTCAGGCACCGCACGCGTGCTGGAACTCGAGGCAGCCGGGGTCCCGGTGGGGCTGGGAGTGGACGGATCGGCGTCGAACGATGCTTCCAACATGATCCTGGAAGCTCGGCAAGCGCTGTACCTGCAGCGGCTGCGCTACGGAGCGGATGTGCCGGTGGAGCGCGCTCTTGGCTGGGCGACACGGGGCTCGGCAGCCGTGCTGGGGCGTTCCGATATTGGTCAACTGGCGCCGGGGATGCAGGCCGACCTGGCACTCTTCCGCCTCGACGACCTGCGGTTCTCCGGCAGCCACGACCCGGTGGCGGCGCTGTTGCTGTGCGGCGCGGACCGCGCGGACCGCGTCATGGTGGGCGGGAAGTGGCGTGTGGTGGACGGGCAGATCCCGGGGCTGGACATCGCGGGGCTCATTGCGGAGCACTCGGCCGCGGCGCGGAAGCTTGTGGCGGGGTAGCTCTTCGCTGGCCGTTTCGACGGTTCCCTGCGCACACGACGTCCAGCGGCGTCGGGCGTTCAGGGAACCGTCAGAACGGGCCTATGCACGAGCTCTGGCTGCCACCTCCGATCGTTGCTAGCGTGGCGGCATGAGCCCGTCGAAGACCCCGGCCGAGATCCTCGACATTGGCGGCACCGAGGTGAGCATCTCGAGTCCGGACAAGGTGGTTTTCCCCGAGCCCGGGCTGACTAAGCTCGACCTGGTCCGCTATTACCTCGCCGTCGCGGATGGTGCGCTGCGCGGTGCGGGTGGCCGGCCCATGGTGCTCAAGCGCTTCCCGAAGGGCATCGACGCTGAGCCGTTTTTCCAGAAGCGCGTGCCCGAAAACCACCCCGACTTCATCGACACAACGACGCTGCACTACGCGTCGGGGACGTCGGCTGAGGAGGCCGTCATCCGGGATGCTGCGGGCCTGGCGTGGGTGGTGAATCTTGGCTGCCTGGACCTTAACCCGCATCCCGTGCGCGCCGAGGACCTTGAGCACCCGGACGAGCTCCGGGTGGACCTCGATCCGATGCCGGGGGTCAGCTGGTCCCAGATCGTTGATGTCGCGCATGTCGCGCGGGAGGTGCTCGACGACGTGGGGCTGGTGGGGTGGCCGAAGACGAGCGGGTCGCGTGGACTCCACATCCTGGTGCGGATCGCGCCGCAGTGGTCGTTCCGCGAGGTGCGGCTCGCCGCCGAGACCCTCGCCCGCGAGGTCGAAAACCGCGCTCCCGGCCTCGCTACCGCGCGGTGGTGGAAGGAAGAGCGCGGCGAAAGTGTGTTCGTCGACTTCAACCAGAACGCAAAGGACCGCACCGTGGCATCGGCGTACTCGATCCGACCGTTGCCCGATGCCCGGGTTTCGACGCCGCTCACCTGGGATGAGGTCCGCTCCATCCGGCCGGAACAGTTCACGGTGCGGACGGTGCCCGGGCGCTTCGCCAGCGTGGGCGACCCGCACGCCGGGATCGATGACGCGGTGGGCACACTCGACGGGCTCCTCGCGCTGGCGGCCGAGCTCGGCCCCGCCGAGAAAGCGCCCCGCAGCGGAGACGGCTCCGGCCGCCGGCAGTCGCTGATGCCGCTCATCGAGGTTGCCCGCACCAGGACCAAGCCCGAGGCCCTCGCGGCACTCGATGAGTGGAAGTCCCGGCACGTGGACCTCGTCCCGGCCCTGCACCCCGCCGATGTGCTCGTCGACGGAATGCGCGGATCAAGCTCGCTCTGGTACCGGGTGCGGGTGAACCTGCAGCACGTCCCCGAACCGGAGCGTCCGCCACAGGAGGAACTCATCGCCGACTACGACCCCTGGGCCGGCAAGCAGTGGCCCGGGCGCCCGGGGCCGTCGGAGTCCTGATCCTGGCGACGCGCAAACGGCCCCGCGACGCGCAAAAGGCCTGGCGACACCCGAATTTGGGTGTCGCCAGGCCGTTTGCGTGTCCTCAACGAAGATGCGTGTCGTCAGCCCCGTCGGGAACGCTGGCTGCCGAAGCCCGGCAGGCCCTGGACCCAGCGCGAGAAGCGGCCCGGAACATGCTCCCGGTCCGCGGGCAGATAGAAGTCCGGATCCGTTCCGCCTCCGAGGGGAAGGTAGAACTCCTGGACGGCGGGTGCCGCCGTGTGTTCCGGTGCGACCGGCGTTGTGTCCTGCTGGTACATCTGATCCTCCTCCGAGGTGGGTTGATGATACTTTGATGATTCCGCAAAGTGGAAAAGAACTTTTGCTATGTGAAATAGCCTAAACTGCCGGATCTCGGTACGTCAATGGTCCGGGCGACCCTCGGTCACAAACTGATTTTTCAGATTGTGATGTACACCACCCCGAAGCTGGGCTATTCTGGTACCCAACTCGTGGCGCAAGTCACGTAACCTGGGAGCAGCAGGCAGGGTCGTAATGAGCTGACATCAATTGATGTCGGCTCATTTTTTGTTGGGCCGACGGTACTAGAAACGCGCGGGAAATGCGCGCTTAATTTCTATGTGGAACCTTGGTCCCACATACCTGAAGTTGGGAATCTGACCATGAGCAGCAACATCATCCTCGGCCACAACCAGTACGGAAAGGCCGAAGTCCGCGTCGTCAAAGTCACCCGCGACACCGACCGCCACCAGATCGAAGACCTGAACGTCACCTCGCAGCTGCGCGGCGATTTCGAGGCTGCGCACCTCCAGGGCGACAACGCCCACGTCGTCGCCACGGACACCCAGAAGAACACCATCTACGCCTTCGCCAGGGCGGGCGTTGGCTCCCCCGAAGCCTTCCTTCTTCGCCTCAGCGAGCACTTCACGTCAGGCTTCGACTGGGTTACGGGCGGCCGCTGGGAAGCCGAGTCCTACACCTGGGACCGCATCCAGTCGCACGGCTCCGAACACGACCACAGCTTTGTCCGGAACGGGCAGGAAGTCCGTACCGCCGTTGTGGTCCGGGACGGCAACACCACGCACCTGATCTCCGGGCTCAAGGACCTGACCGTCCTGAAGACCACCCAGTCCGGCTTTGTCGGCTACCCGCGAGATAAGTACACCACCCTGCCCGAGACCACGGACCGCATCCTGGCCACGGATGTTTCCGCCCGCTGGCGCTACAGCACGGGCCTGGACCACACGGCCACGGACTTCAACAAGAGCTACGAGGACATCAAGGCCCTCCTGCTCGAGGGCTTCACGGAGAACTACTCCCACGCCCTGCAGCAGACCCTGTTCGACATGGGCAAGAAGGTCCTGGAAGCACACGGCGAAGTGGACGAGATCAAGTTCTCGATGCCCAACAAGCACCACTTCCTGGTTGACCTCAGCCCGTTCGGGCTCGACAACCCCAACGAGGTCTTCTTCGCCGCGGACCGCCCCTACGGCCTGATCGAGGCCACGGTCCAGCGCGAAAACTCAGGCACGGCCCCCGCCGCCTGGAACGGCATCGCCGGCTTCTGCTGATCTGCCACCGGGTCTCGACGGGCTCGACCACCGGACCAAACCCGGTGGTTGGGCCCGTCTACGGTGATTGAGCTTGTCGAAATCAACCGGCCCCAAAGCCCCAAATTGTTAGCCAGACATTGTTAGCCAGACGAAGGCGTCTGCCATGAACCAAGAAAGTCTGCCATGAACAGCAAGAAGAAGTCCCGGCCCGCGTCGACTAGTTCCGCGGCCCGCCCCGAGGACAAGCGCCTCTCGATCGGAAGCACGTTCGCGTACGGTTTCCAACACGTTTTGACCATGTATGGCGGCATCATCGCCCCGCCGCTCATCATCGGAGCCGCGGCCGGTATGTCCGCCACGGACATCGGCCTGCTCATCGCGGCCTGCCTGTTCGTCGGCGGCCTCGCCACCATCCTGCAGACCGTGGGCATCCCGTTCTTTGGATCTCAACTGCCCCTGGTACAGGGCGTCTCGTTCGCCGGCGTCTCCACCATGGTGGCGATCGTGCAGGGCGGCGGCGGCATCCAGGCCGTCTTCGGCTCGGTGATTGTGGCGTCCCTGATCGGCCTGGCCATCACGCCGCTCTTCTCCAGAATCATCAAGTTCTTCCCGCCCGTGGTCACCGGCACCGTCATCACCACGATCGGCCTGACGCTGATGCCGGTCGCCGCCAACTGGGCCATGGGCGGCAACGCCAAGGCCGAGAACTATGGGAGCGTGGCCAACATCGGCCTCGCCGCGGCCACCATGGGCATCGTCCTGCTGCTGAGCAAGGTGGGTAATGCCGCCATCTCCCGGCTGTCCATCCTGCTGGCCATGGTGATCGGCACCGTGATCGCGCTGTTCACGGGCATGGCGGATTTCTCCAAAGTGGGCCAGGGCGACGTAGTTGCCTTCCCTACGCCGTTCGCCTTTGGCCTGCCGACCTTTGAGATTGCGGCGATCATTTCGATGCTGATTGTCATCCTGGTGACGCTCACCGAGACCTCGGCGGACATCATCGCCGTCGGCGAGATCGTGGACACCAAGGTGGACTCCCGCCGCATCGGCGACGGCCTGCGGGCGGACATGCTCTCAAGCGCCATCTCGCCCCTGTTCAACTCCTTCACCCAGAGCGCCTTCGCCCAGAACGTTGGCCTCGTGGCCATCACGGGCATCAAGAGCCGCTTCGTCGTGAGCGCCGGCGGGCTCATCCTGGTGATCCTGGGCCTGCTGCCCATCCTCGGCCGTGTGGTCGCAGCGGTTCCGACCCCCGTCCTGGGCGGCGCCGGCGTCGTACTCTTTGGAACGGTGGCCGCCAGCGGCATCCGCACGCTCGCAAAGGTGGAGTACAAAAACAACATGAACCTGGTCATCGTGGCCGCCTCCATCGGCTTTGGCATGATCCCGATTGCGGCCCCGAAGTTCTACGACCAGTTCCCGTCCTGGTTCTCCACGATCTTCCACTCGGGCATCAGCTCGGCCGCCGTCATGGCCATCCTGCTGAACCTGCTCTTCAACCACCTCAAGGCCGGCAACTCGGAGAACCAGTCAGTGTTTGTGGCCGGCACCGCCCGGGTGGTCACCGAAGCCGACTTGAAGATCCTGGCCGACGGCGACCGTTACGAGGGCGGCAAGCTCATCGACGCCGAGGGCAAGGAAGTCCCGCTCAAGACGTCCGCGGAGCACTAACCCCAATGCCGTTCGGTTAGTCGTCTGGGTCGGGTGTCAAGATTCTCGTGGTGAGTGTCGCGGGGTAGGTTCGGCGGTCGATGGCACGGCCTTTGGCCCGGTATTT